>CAZNSV010000055.1:0-11863 GCA_964575775.1 uncultured Desulfovibrionaceae bacterium | reverse complement strand
GGTAGCGACAGGTGGCGCAGCGCCCCTTGACGTGGGCCTTCTTGTTCTTGAGCTTGTGCAGCAGCGGGATGTTCTCGTCCATCCAGATTTCCGAGAAGGGGCGCTCCAGGACGTTGCCGAAGGTGTGGTTGCGCCAGAACTGATCCGCGTGCACGCTGCCGTCCCAGGAGATGCAGCCGATGCCGCGCCCGGAGTTGTTGCCCTCGTTGAACTGCAGGAGCTCCATGACCTGGGCCGCGCGCTCGGGGTCTTCCTCGAGCATGCGCAGATAGACGTAGGGGCCGTCGGCGTGGTTGTCCACGGTGAGCACTTCCTTGTGCAGCCCCTTGTCGTGCAGGGCCTTGGTGCGGTCCATGATCAGATCCAGGACCTTGCGGGTCTCGGCGTGGTCCAGGTCCTCCTTGATGAGCTCGGAACCGCGCCCGGAGTAGACCAGGTGGTAGAAACAGATGCGCGGCACTTCCAGTTGCTCCAGGAGGTCGAAGAGCACGGGCACTTCCTGGACGTTGCGGCGGTTGAGGGTGAAACGCAGCCCCACCTTGAGCCCTTCGGCCTGACAGTTCTCGATGCCCTTGAGGGCGCGCTTGAAGGAACCGGGCACGGCGCGGAAGTGATCGTGGACCGCCTCGCCCCCGTCCAGGGAAATGCCCACGTAGGACAGGCCCACTTCCTTGAGTTCCTTGGCCTTTTCCTTGGTGATCAGGGTGCCGTTGGTGGAGATGACGGCGCGCATGCCCTTGGACACGGCGTAATGGGCCAGTTCCACCAGGTCCTTGCGCACCAGGGGCTCGCCGCCGGAAAAGAGCATCACCGGGGCGCCGAACTGGGCCAGGTCGTCGATGAGGACCTTGGCCTGGGCGGTGTCGATGGGGTCCTTGCCCTGCTCTTCAGTGGCCTTGGCATAGCAGTGCACGCACTTGAGATTGCAGCGCTGCGTCATGTTCCAGACCACCACAGGCTTCTTGTCCTTGGAAAACTGCAGCAGGTGCGAGGGCAGTTGCCCGGAATGGCGGCCGTAGCGCAGGGCGTCCGAGGGCTCCACCTGGCCGCAATAGAGTTTGGAAATGCCGATCATGAGTTCTCCTTGTGCGGCATGGGTGCCGCGTGAATGGTATGGTTGGCGCAGAGACACAGACGCCCCACCCGCCAAGGGGCGCTGCCCGCTCCGGGCTTGCACAACGACAAGAATGGCATCCGGTTTCGAAACTCCCTAGAGCGCATCCGGTTTGGGGCAGTCCTTGCAGGGCCCCTTGCCGCGCACGGGCTCCAGCCAGCGCAGGACAGGCTTGGTCAAATCCCAGGCCAGTTCGTGGACAATGGCATAGATGGGGTCATTGGGCATGGCCGAACGCTTGCGAAAGAGTATGTAGTCCTGGGTGCCGCGGTTCTTCATCACCCCGGCGTGCGCCATGGACCAGATCAGGGCGCCGGTGTGGACGTCGTAGATTTCCAGGCGCAGGGCCACCTGGGAGTCGCCCAGGTCGCCACCGGCCAGGAACTGGGTCACGTCTCCCCCCACCACCAGGTCCGCGCCCATGGCCCGCCCCTGGGCCACGGCCGCACTGCCCCCCGGCCAGGGACGCTTATCGTAGTATTCCATTACGGGGAAGACCTGCTCCGACAGCCAGACCTGCCAGAACACACGGCCGATCTCGCGGCCGTAGTGCCGGGCGTCCTGCAGGCTCACCTGCATGCGGAAGGGGAAGAACAGGGCCGTGAGCTCCCGGTCCGGATGGTCCTTGGGCTGCAGATAGACCTTGGGCTTGTAGGGGCGGTAGACGAATTCCTCCACATCCACCGTGATCTCCTGGATGTCTGCCTTGATCTCCACCGGGCCGCAGCCCTGAAGACCGAAGGACAACAGCAGCAGACAGGCGAGCAGGACACGGATTGGCTGGCAAGAATGCGGCATGGTGACTCCCGGGCTGCTCATTGCAGCGTGCTTGTGGGCGACGGCGCGGTTTTCACCGTCTCCATGAGCTGATCCCTGGACTGGATGAGACTCTCGCGCAACAGCAGCTTCTTTTCCGTGGACAGTCTCCGGAACTCGGGCCGGGCCGTGAGTTCGTCCAGTTGCGCCATTTCGCTCTGGATGCGCTTGATCTTGGCCAGGAACTTGGGATGCTGCGGCCAGAGCCGTTCCGCCAGCTCCGCCAGTTCCCGCAGCTCCCGGGCCAGGGTCCGGAAGGACGCGGGGTCGATCTCCCCGGCCAGTCGCCTGCGCTCCCGCAGGCCTTGCATCAAACGTCCGAGCCAGCCTTTCATGCTCGCCTCGCGGGACACGGCCCCTTGGCCGGGTCAGGCAGCCATCCCGTGCAACAGGTACACGGCAAACCCGATGAGCAACAAAAACGCCAGAATTTGGGCGCTCAGCGCGGCCAGGATCCGGCCATAGGTGGTGTCGTGCACGTGCTTGAGCCCGATGACCGTCACCACCAGGGTCCAGATTCCGGCCACCAGCCAGCCCAGAATGGGAACGATACTGAGCACCGTGGGTGCGCTGCCGTAGGCCACGGCCCGGAAAGTGCCTTCGAACCCGCCCCTGGCTGCCTGAAACAGGGTCAGGAACAGGTGATGTATCGCGGCCATGGCGTAGAGCATGATCGTGAACATGATGGGGTAGAGCAGCAGCATGAGTGCCGAGACCGCCCCCATGCCGACGAAACCTCCGGCATCCAGCAACTCCCCGCCGTCCTGACTTTGGGTCAGCAGGTCCAGCCCCATGGTCTGGTAGATGAACAGCACCACGGCGCAGAGTTCGGAAATGAGCACGTAAAAGGCCAAGGGCCGCAGATAGCCGCGCCGTAGCGGCATGGCCGCGAAAAAGCGCGCCGGCTGCAGCATGCCCCGCTTCACGGTCTGGAACAGCCCCTGGAAAAAACCCCAGCGCTCCAGGTCCTCCCAGGGCACCTCCACCGTGGGGCGCTGCCCCGCGGCCCCCTGGCCGTAGCCCCCCTCCTCGTTGTAGGTCTGCTCAAAAGAGGGGCGCCGGTGCGTCTCGCGCTCCCCGGCCATGGCCTCCAAGCCCGCGAAGACGTCGCCCTGCTCGGACGGCGGCCGCCGCTCGGCTGCGGGTTCGTCCTGCTCGTAAGGCAGGCGGGGGGGTGCCGGATCCACGGCCTCGGGCGCTTGGGCCCTGGCGCTGGCGGCGTCGGGAGCCGAAGCGGTGGCGGCGCTATCATTGGGCACCATGAACTCCTGGGCCGGCTCATCCAGCACGCGGAAACGGAACCTGATCCCGCACTTGGGGCAAGTGGCCATTTCCGCCGTGGGGGGTACCTTCTCGTCGGGTACACTGCGGTTGAACCGACATTCAGGGCAGATGATCTCCATAGGGTTTCCTTGGGAACAAGGTGTCCGCAGCGTCAGGACACGGTTTGCGCTGCAGGTTGAGGGACGGGGCCAGACGGCGAGGCCACGGGCTGCAAGGCGAAACGCGCGCAAGCTCGGGTGTCGAAGGCCGCCCGCGCCCGTTGCAGGGTCCGGTGCGAATAGGACGCGCTCCGCACGCCGGGTGTGGCGTCGCAAACGAACAACGCCTCCCCCCAGGGGGAGTACAGCCGCGAGCCCCCGGCCAACGCACCCAGGGGCGAGGGGCCACAGGCATTGCACGAGAGCAGCCAGCACTGGTTTTCCAGCGCCCTGGCCCTGGACAACACTTCCAAATGTTCTCCCCTGGCCGCGGGCCACTGGGAACAGAGCAAAGCCAGATCCAAGCCACCGTCGCTCCGGCGGCCTTGATAGCGGAAGACCTCGGGAAAACGCAACTCGTAACAGACCGCCGCGCCACAGGTCAAGCCAATACACTGAAAAGGCTCAGGATCCTCTTCCCCGGGGCTGAAGTGCAACTCCTCCTGGGACAAGGGAAACAGCATGGCCTTGCTGCGCAACCGCTCGGGAGCGGGGAGTCCCTGCCCGACGCGGTAGAGGGTGTTGAAGTAACGCCCCCCATGGTGTTCCCAGAAACTGCCCACGAGCAGCAGCCCCCGGTCCGCGGCCATGGCGTGGAGCCAGCGCAGCAACTCCGGCGTTTCCTCGGCCAGGGGCTGGCGCTGGGCGTAGTCGAAACCGCCCCAAAAGAGTTCGGGCAGGAGAAAGAGGGCTGTCCGGTCGGGAGCGTGGGCCCTGGCCTGGGCCGCGGCCTCGTCGAGAAAAGGGAGGAGGGCCTGCTCGGAGCGCAGGACCGGCGTCTGGCACACGCCAAGGAGCGGGGCTGTGTTCTCGTCCATCCGGGCAATATAGTACAGGGGCGGCCGGATGGGAACGGCACGGCAGGGGAAAAACCCGGAAAAACCGGGATGCCCCTGCTTGGCCACCGACTGCCGCCTACTCTTGCTGCTGGGCCATCTTGCGATAGAGGTTGGCGCCCAGCAGGCGTTTGTTGGCTTGAGGCGTACCCTGCGCGGGGAGGGGTTGCACCCCCTGCAACGGCTGTTGCGGCGCCTTTGGGGGCGCCACCGCGGGTTTGGGCACCTGGGGCGCCGGAGCTGCCTTGGGTGCGGCCTGGGGCCTGGCCTGGGCCTGAATCGGCTGCTGCACAGGCGGTTGTACCGACGCCACGGGTCGGGGCACGGCCTGGGGCTGATACCCGCCCGACGCACCAGGGGCTGCACTTTGCGCCCCCTGAGCCGTGGGCGTGACCCTGCCTGCGGGGGCGGGCTGGGCCGCGGGCTGGGGCACCGTGCCACTGATCTGGTTGAAGGCGTCACGCAGCCCGCTCAGGATGTCGATCACGTCGTCCACGAGCTTGGTGTCCATCTTCAGATTCGCCTGCAACAACCTGGTGTTGCAGAAGAAATACAGATTGTGCAGGTTGGTGGCGATTTCCCCGCCCTTGTGAATGTTCAGGCTGCCGTCCAACTCCGAGATGACGTCGATGGCCTTGGAAATGAGGATGCCCTTTTCGGCGTAGTTGCGCTCCTCGATCTTGACCTTGGCCTGCTTGAGGAACTTGATGGCCCCGTCGTACAGCATGAGCAGCAGCTGGCTCTGCGATGTGGTGGTGACCTGGGTCTGAAAATAGGCTTGTGCCGCTTTCAGCATTGCCTGCTCCTTCCGGGGGGGTTACTTTGAGTCTAACTGTTTGATGGCATTACCCAAAGCCGTGTTCTGCTGGTCGTACTGCCCCAGCAGGGCCTCGAGTCGCGCGAACTTGAGACGCAGCTCCGTTGCCTTCTTGCTGAGGCGCGTCTCTTCGTATTCGATTTTCTTGTCGATGTTCTTGATGATGTCTTCGTAGTTGTTGGCCACGATGTGCATCGGGCCTTCCTTGGCGTTGCCGTAGTCCTTGAGCAAGTCGGACAACTGTCCGATCTTGCCCTGCTTGATCTGGGCCTTGCCCCCGAAGGTCCCATCCTGGCTGGTGTCCAGGATCTCCATGGCCAGACCTTTGGCGTCGCCCCCGGTCACGGTGATGGTCTTGTCGACGTTGTCGATCTCCACCGGCATGCCGCCCAGGGAGGCCGAGGTGATGACGCCGCCGGACACGGTATAGGAAAAGTCCCAGACCCCGGGCTTGGTGATGCCGGTTACGTGGGAATGATATTTGAAGTTGCCGGAATTGACGGTCTGCCCCCCCAGGTCTTTGGCGGAAAATAGTTCCGCCACGGCCTGGGGATCACTGGTCAGGGCCTCGCGCAGCTTGTCCTCGTCCAGAACCAGCAGGCCCTTGAGTGCGGAACCTTCGTCGGCTTCCGTCATGAGGCCAATGTGCGACAAGGAGGCAAACTTGTCGCCGGAGTTGGTCAAGGCATTGTAGTACTGAAAGCCCACGGCCATGCCGGAGGTGGCGTTCCTCAGGTTGCTGGACACCAACTGCACGGCGTAGTTGCCGGTCATGGTGGACCCCTTGTTCTTCGTGGTGTCCACCTTGGTCAATTCCATGAACAAGGTTCTGACTTCATTGACCTTCTTGACGAAGCTCCAGACGTTCTCCACCACCTTCTCCTGATTGATATCAACGGAAACGGTGGAGGAGCCGGTATTCTTGAGGGTCAGACTCACGCCGGGAATGGCGTCCGTGACCGTATTGGAGCTGGAGCGGATGAAGGCGTTGGAAGCCGTGGGCCAGCCGTCCACCTTGAGCAGGGCGTCGGCATTGGTCTGGGTCTCGTTATAGCTCCCCAGGGCCCCGAAGGAGGAGTTGATGGTCAGGTTGGCATCCTCGCCCAAGTCCATCCCGCGTACCTGCAGATGGAAGGTGGAGCCGTCGGACACGATGCTGGCCCGCACCCCGGGGTTGTCCGGGTCGGTGTTGATCATGTTCATCAGGTTCTGCAAGGAGGCGTTGGCCGGCACGGAAAGGTTGATGGTCTTGGGGCCGGCCTTGTCCTTGGGATCGTCGTAGGTATAGGAAAATGTGGCATTGGTGGTGGTGATGGCCGTGTTCTTCGTGGCCACACCCCCGGCGCTCATCCAGATGGAATTGCGCGCCAGTTGGAAGACCTCCACGTGGTGGGAGCCCTCCTCGGCCGCGCTCTCGGCCAGGGCGCTGAGCACGGACGCATCGCTGCTGCTCGAATCCTTGGCCATGAACTTGTTCACCGTGTCCATGCCCGTGAGGGTGGAACGCAGCGATACCAGGGAGTTGTTGAGCTCCTCCAGGGCCTTGATCCTGGTCTCCCAGCCCTTTTTCCACAACTCCATCTGGACCTTGTGCCGGGACTCCACCTGGATGAGCTTGTCGATCATGGAGCCGAAGTCGGTTCCGGAGCCCAGGCCGGAAAAGGACAATTGACCGGACGCGTATTCTGTCATGGCAGCCTCGTACTTCTCTGTGCGCCCCTTCCGGACGCGGATGCGTTCCGCCGCCTGTACCCTTTACGGGGGGCGCCAAGGCTATGGCAGTCAGCCCTGCGCTCCGCCGCAACGTTGATCTTGCGGGGTCCCGGACGGCCGGTGCCTTGCGCCCTGTGGCGGCGGGAAATCTTTTCCCGATACGGTTCTCCCGGTCTGTGTGTTGCAAGTCCAATGCCATGGCAGGGCGGGACTTTGCGCCCCCCGCCCTGCCATGGGAATCAGTCGATGTTGCCGCCGCGCTGGCGTTAGCCGCCGAGCAGCTGCATGGCCATCCTGGGCAGGGAGTTGGCCTGAGCCAGCATGGCCACCGCGGCCTGGGTCAGGATCTGCTGGCGTACGAACTCGGTCATTTCAAGGGAGACGTCCACGTCCGAGATCCGCGACTCGGCGGCCTGCAGGTTCTCGGCCTGGATCTCCAGGTTGGTGATGGTGTTCTGGAAGCGGTTCTGCAAAGCGCCGAGGTGGGCGCGGATGTTGTCCTTGGAGACGATGGCGTTCTCGATGGCGTTGAGGGCTTCCTGGGCCAGCTGCTGGGTGGAGATGGAGTTGCCGGCGTCGGAACCGCCCGCTGCGGTGGAGGCGGCGCCCAGTCCCAGCCCCAGGGCCGAGGCCGTGGAGTTGCCGATCTGGATGTAGTAGTAGTCTTCCGCCGAGTCGTTGCTGGTCCCGAAGTGGATCTTCATCTTGCCCGTGGAAGTCAATCCGGCGCCGCTGTGCACGTCCCCGGAGAGGTTGCCGTTGAGCAGGTACAGGCCGTTGAACTTGGTGGCGTTGGCGATACGGGTGATTTCCGAAGCCATGGCCTGATACTCGGAGTCGATGATCAGACGCTGGGTGGACGTATAGGTACCCGTGGCCGCCTGCTCCGCAAGCTCCTTCATGCGGATGAGCTTTTCGTCGATGACGCCCAGGGCGCCGTCGGCGGTCTGGATAAGGGAAATGGCGTCGTTGGCGTTACGCACACCCTGCTTCAGGGCGCTGATGTCCGCCCGCATGAGCTCGCGGACCGCCAGACCGGCTGCGTCATCCGCAGCGGAGTTGACGCGCAGACCCGAAGAAAGACGCTGGACCGAGGTTCCCAATGCGCCAAAGGAGTTCCGCAGGTTGCGCGCGGCACTCATGGCCATCATATTATGATTGATTACCAGAGACATGATCCTTTCCTCCTTGAAGACGTTTCGGCATCCTTGCCTTTGCGACCCCGCCCGATCGGGAAGTTCCCGTTCCCTTGCGCCCCTTCGGCTTCGGTGCGGGTTGCGTGCCGCAGTTGCTGCTGTGATCGTCCTGGTTGGGAATTACTTTAGGCCCTCCCAAAAGATTTCCGGCCCGCCGCACATCCGGTCCATCGGGCTTGCTTTGCCGGCCTTTCATGGTAGGGTGGGACACTCCCCTCCTCCCGTGCGAGGTGGGCACCGCCCCAACCCCAACAAGGACGAACACCATGAGCACCACCGCCTCCCTGCTGGGTCCCGAAGCCGAAAGCCTGCTCGCCCACACCTGCCGCACCGTGCCCAAGGAGCAGCTCCATCTGCCGGGCCCGGATTTCATCGACCGGGTGGCGGCGGCTTCTGACCGCACCCCCCCGGTGCTGCGCAACCTGCAGCAGCTCTTCAACCACGGCCGTCTGGCCGGCACGGGCTACCTGTCCATCCTGCCCGTGGACCAGGGCATCGAGCACTCGGCCGGGGCCTCCTTCGCCCCCAATCCGCTGTACTTCGACCCGGAAAACATCGTGCGTCTGGCCCTGGAGGGGCAGTGCAACGCCGTGGTCTCCACCCTGGGCGCCCTGGGCAGCGTGGCCCGCAAATACGCCCACAAGATTCCCTTCGTGCTCAAGCTCAACCACAACGAGCTGCTGACCTATCCGGAAAAATTCGACCAGAACCTCTTCGCCTCGGTGAAACAGGCCTGGAACATGGGCTGCGTGGCCGTGGGCGCCACCATCTATTTCGGCTCCCCCGAGAGCAACCGCCAGATCCGCGAGGTCAGCGCCTGCTTCCAGATCGCCCACGAAATGGGCCTGGCCACCATGCTCTGGGCCTACCTGCGCAACCCCGCCTTCAAGAAGGACGGCACGGACTACCACCTCAGCGCGGACCTCACGGGGCAGGCCAACCACCTCTCCGCCACCCTGCAGGCGGACATCGTGAAGCAGAAGCAGGCCGAGAACAACGGCGGCTACACCGCCGTGGGCTTCGGCAAGACCGACCCCCGGGTCTACAGCGAGCTCACCAGCCCCCACCCCATCGACCTCTGCCGCTACCAGGTGCTCAACTGCTTCAACGGCCGGGCCGGGCTCATCAATTCCGGGGGCGGTTCCGGCCAGGACGACCTGCGCCAGGCCGTGCGCACCGCGGTGATCAACAAGCGCGCCGGTGGCACCGGGCTCATCTCCGGGCGCAAGGCCTTCCAGCGCCCCATGGCCGATGGCGCGGCCCTGCTGCACGCCATTCAGGACGTGTACCTGGACCCGGAGGTGACCGTGGCCTGACCCCGGGCGACCGGCTCGAATCTTGCATCTTAATCTGGCCGACAGCTTGACCGCTGCCGGTTTAGACAGTATTTAGACTGGGTGCGGGAACCGCCCGCACACCAGTGCAGCGCGAGGAGTGCGCCATGAGCAAGATTCTGGCCCAGGACGAAGTTGATGCCTTGTTGCGCGGACTATCCGGGGGCGAGATCGAGAGCGAAAGCGACATCCCGGAGGACGATTCCGGCATCGTGCCCTTCGATCTGGCCAACCAGGACCGCATCATCCGCGGCCGCATGCCCGTTCTGGAAATCGTCAACGACCGCTTCGCCCGGCTCTGCACCAACGCCCTGTCCAATTCCGTTCGCAAGCGCGTGGAGATCAACCCCATCTCCATCGACATGACCAAGTTCGGGGACTTCATGCGCTCCCTGCCCGTGCCCACCAGCATCAACATCTTCAAGATGGAGCCCTTGCGGGGCAACGCCATCGTGGTGGTGGACTCGCGCCTGGTCTTCGCCCTGGTGGAGAACTTCTTCGGCGGTTCGGGCAGTCAGCCCAAGATCGAGGGCCGGGAGTTCACCCGCATCGAACAGGCCATTGTGGACCGGGTGATCAAGATCGCCCTGGACAACATGGAGGAGTCCTGGCGCCCCGTGCACGACGTGAACCTGGAGCTGGTGCGCTCCGAGATCAACCCGCAGTTCGCGGCCATTGTGCCCCCCAGCGACGTGGTGGTGGTCATCACCTTCGAGGTGGAACTGGAGAACGCCATCGGCTCCCTGGTGGTCTGCCTGCCCTACGCCACCATCGAGCCCATCCGCTCCAAGCTGCACGCCAGTTTTCAGACGGAGCGTCTGGAAATCGACCATGCCTGGGTCTCGCGGCTCAAGGAGCGGCTCATGGAAACGCCCGTGCAGCTGGTGGTGCGCTTCGGCCGGACCACCATCACCGGACGGCAGATCATGAACCTCCAGGTGGGGGACATCCTGCTCCTGGATACCGACACCGACGACCTCATGGAAGCCGAGATCGAGGGTGTACGCAAATTCCAGGGCATCTGCGGCACGGTGAAAGGGAACCAGGCCTTCCAGATCATCAAGGAAGAAGAACCCCGGTATACCTGAGCCGGTCCCGCGCCGCCTTTGCAACGCATTTGTTTGTGCAGAACCCGCTGCCAAGGAATTCTCATTGCCAACAGGCGCAATAGTAGACTACATTGGGCTGACATTTTGCCTTGCGTCGTCCAGCGAGGCCCAAGGCCACCGCCATGCGTCAGTATCGTCTGCCCCTGCTCCTGTTGCTGCTCTGGACCGCCGTCATGGCCTGGCTCTTCTTATGGGGGCGGGCCACCGCGGTGGAACACACCGAACGCATGGCCCTCCACCAGGGGCGTGCCTTCTTTGAACAGGTGGTCACCACCCGGGCCTGGAACGCCGCACACGGGGGCGTGTACGTCTTCGTGACTCCAGAGACCCAGCCCAACCCCTGGCTCGAAGACCCCCAGCGCGACCTGACCACCACCGACGGCCGCCTCCTGACCAAGATCAACCCCGCCTACATGACCCGCCAGGTCTCGGAACTGGCCGAGTCCATTGGCAGCAAGGTCCGTTTCCACATCACCAGCAACAACCCCCTGCGGCCGGACAACAGCCCGGACCCCTGGGAGGCGGCGGCCCTGCAGAGCTTCGAAGCCGGCAGGGAGGAGCGTTTCGCCCTGGTATCCAGCCCCCCGGCGGGCGAAGACCCCCAGGCCCCCCACTACCGCTACATGGCACCGCTGCACGTCACCACGGCCTGCTTGCCCTGCCACGCCAAGCAGGGCTACCAGGTGGGGGACATCCGCGGCGGCATCAGCGTGGATATTCCGGCCGCCCCCTTCCAGGCTGCGTTCCGCAACTCCCTGGACCACATCCTGCGCGTCTACGGCAGTTTCTGGTTCTTCGGCGGCCTGGGCATCTTCCTGACCAGTAGCGAACTGCTGCGGCGCAAGCAGGCAGCGGAAGCCTCCAACCGCGCCAAGAGCACCTTCCTGGCCACCATGAGCCATGAGCTGCGCACCCCCCTCAACGGCATGATCGGCATGACCGCCCTGTGCCTGGAGTCCGACCTCGACGAGGAGCAGCGCGAATACCTGACCATGGCCCAAAGCTCGGCCCACAACCTCCTGGGCCTGCTCAACGACATCCTCGACCTCTCCAAGATCGAGGCCGACAAGCTGGATTTCGAGCACCAACCCTTCAACCTGAACGAAACCGTGGAGCACGGCGTGGAAAGTCTGGCCGCCCAGGCCCAGGCCAAGGAGCTGGAACTCTCCTGCTGGGTGGATCCGGCCCTGCCGCCCATCGTGCTGGGCGATCCCAAACGCCTGCAGCAGATCCTGCTCAACCTGCTGGGCAATGCCCTGAAGTTCACGGAAACCGGCGAGATATCCTGCACGTTGGCACCACTGCCCCAAATGGACTATCGGAGGCTGCGCAAGTCCCTGCCCAAGGGGTACACGGCCTGTCTCCTCCGGGTGGAGGATACGGGCATCGGCATCGCCCCTGAAGATCAACAACGCATCGTCGAGCCCTTCACCAAGAGCGAGAGCGG
>CAZNSV010000054.1:0-11960 GCA_964575775.1 uncultured Desulfovibrionaceae bacterium | reverse complement strand
GGCTGGAGCGCTCCCGGTTGTGGACTGTTCCTTCTTTTTACCGCGAATCATCTCCAGGAGCTTATCGCTGGATGATGCCCTGTCTCGGGCCATGGCCTCGCCCTCCTGCCAAGACTCCATGTACCGGCATGCCTGAGTCTGCCGGCTGCCGGCCAGATGCCGGGTTCCTGCCTCTGTCCGGCCTGGACAGTTTCGTGGAGACGGTAACCCCGGGATCTCCCCTGTACAGCCGCTGCGCATGCGCCGCTTTCCACGTCCGTCCAGCCACCCTCGAGGGTGCCCCGGAAACTCAATGCTGGTGCGGCCTTTTACAAGGGGTATTCCAGAGTCTTTGAAAAGTCCCTATGAGAGGGTCTTGAGAATGTCAACACTATTTTGAATATTTTTCTAGACAGCATGCAATAAATACCCGCGTAAGGTCAACGCGGCACCATGCAGCAGCCCAGGAAGACAACACCGCATGGGGTGGCCTGGTCGGAAAACGTAGTTGTTTGGCTGCCTGCCGTGCGCATTTCTGCTGCACTGCACCGCCTTGAAGCAGGGAAAAGGGGGGAGTTAGCGAGGAGTGAACGATCCGCAGGCTGCACAGGACGGGCACGGTGTTGCGCATGAGGCTGCGCGCTGGCGCACGCAGCCGTGTGGAACCGGACACGGGGCAGGGCATTGAGCGGACAACGCCGCGCGGTGGATCAGCGTTGGTCGCGCTCCATCTTCACCAGGCGCCCCTGGTTGTCGAAGATGAGGGCCAGCACGTTGTGCCACTTGGCGGAGCCGTAGTCGTACCAGAGATAGAGCCGCGTTCCGTCGCTCAAGTCCTGGAACCCCTGGGGTTCTCCGTACTCGTCCTGGGCCTGGGCCAGGGTGTAGACGCCGACACGGGCTTCCCAGTCGATGCGCTTGCCCCCGCCGCAGGCCACAAGGCTGAAGCACAGCAACGCACCGAGCAGCAGAGAGGGCAGAAAGGCACGGCAACGAAACATGGAATGCGAGGCCTGTATGGTCATGGACGCAACTCCCTTGGCACACTCATTGTCGTGCGGAACCGCACGCTTTCCGCCAAAAACCTAGCGCCCGCTCCCCGAGAGCGGCCGCCCCCACCGTTGACGCGGCAGAGCGACGCGGCCTGCTGGGCAATGCACACAAGCCCAAACCTGCCAGACCTCTTTCCTACCAAAGCTCCTGGAGCAGGTCCAGCACCCCCACGCCACAATCCACCCAGGAAGGGGCGTTGGGGGCCTGACGCGGCAACCGCTCGGTGGGCCACCCCTTGTTTGCACCACTCCCTTGGCTTTGCGGGAAGTCAACTTTGCCCACCAAAACAGCGAAAAAATACTTGCCAGGAACAGGGGCTTGGCATAATGCTTTCGGTTCGCGGAGAGGTGACCGAGCTGGCCGAAGGTGCACGACTGGAAATCGTGTGTGCCCTAACCCGGCACCGGGAGTTCGAATCTCCCCCTCTCCGCCAGACAGCATTCAAGCCCCTGGGATACCGGGGGCTTTTTGTTTGCTCGACTTACAGCCCGCCCTCCTGCCCCTGCTTGGGTCCTGGTTCACTGCTGCGCGTAGGGGTGCACCCAGGGCAGTTCCGTCAGGGCCAGCACATTGCCCAGCAGCCAGACCAGGCAGATTCCCCACAGGGCGTAACGCCCCGGTCGCCCTTGCGGCATCAGGCCCAACACGAGCCAAGCCCCCAGCACCTGCAGCAGCGGCGCCACGTCCGAGGCCATGTAAGGAAAGTAGCGCTTGGCCGCGAACATCTGCAGCATTCCGAACAATGCCAGGGCCAGCACAAACCAGAAATGGGGGCGCGGCAGCTGTCTGCGTTCGACCAGCAAGGCCAGAGCCGCCGGGGCCAGCAGGCAGAACACCGTCGCGTACTGCATCAGGTTGCTGAGATAGCTGCCAAAGCCCTGCAGGGTGACCTTGAGCATTTCCAGCAGGGGCATGTGCAGCAGCTCCCTGTACAGCCAGACCCCCTGCCCGTAAGCCTCGGCCTCATAGTTGTAGTAGTGGTATCCAGCCACCTTGCAGTAGCCAATCCAGAGCAGCACCGGAACAAGGTGACAGAGCAGCGAGAGCCCAAGGGGCAGGTATTTCCTGTAACACAAGGCCAGAAGACAGACCGCGGCGTAGGGAGCGTAATTCTGTTTGGTCAGCATCAGCAGCCCCACAAGCAGGGAATACCAGACGAGCTTCGCGTGACTGTACCGCCTGTACAGTGAGTGGGCGAGAAAGGCGACCAGCATGGGCGTCAACACCTGCAGTTGCATGGTGTGATAGAGGGTGGCCATTTCCAGCATGAAATGATGGGTGTAGGCGAAAAACACCCCGAGAAATGCCGCCGCCGAGCCCAGGTACTCGCCCGCGACGCGCACAAACAGGACTCCGGCCAGCACCCAGAGACTGAAACTCACCAGGGTGAAGGCCACCGCAGCGGCGAACACCTGCTTGAACTCCGTGGGGTTGTGCCCCGGGGGTATTAGACGCAGGGCAACGACATCGGTCAGGGGGCGCAGCACCGTGCTGAGGGGCTTGACCACGAGGTGCATGCCCGGCCGATTGATCCGCACGGCCACTGTCCTGTAAATCTCCGGGAAGAAAGCCGAAGTGCTCAACTCGAGTATGGCGTCGGGGTTGTATTGCCAGAGAATGGGGTAGCTCTCGGAGAACTTGGCCGTGGGGCCATATTCAGTGGGGTTCAGCCAGGCCTTGTTCGCCCCAATGAGGTAGACCCCCAGCACCAGCAGCACTACCCACAGGATCTGCCTGCCCAGGGGCCAGACCACCACCGGTCGCTCATTCCAAACCATGGTCGCACGCACCTCGTTCTCGGATATTCCCCGGACTATTGCCCCACCGCGTGGCCTGCGCCCCATGCGGCAATGAAGCGCCACGCGGCCAAGTCGCGGCGCAGTGGGGCCCCGCATCGCCAACGGCATCGCAGCACACAACCGCCTCCTTTGCAACAGAAAACAGTACACCCTACCCTGGAACGATCCCTGCCCACCCTGCGCTCGGACCAGCAACCGGGGATGTTGAGTCACACCATTGCATGCGCTTTGGAACTGTCGTACCTTGTTTGTGACTGCAAACGTGCGCCTGTACTGCACCTGCCGCAACCAGGACTGGGCGAGCCTGACCAGCCATATCAGAACGAGACGCCCCATGAATAGCCAATCCTTGGTCAGTCTGGCCCAGAATATCTCGCTGCTCCTGGCCGCGGCCCTGCTTTTCGACGTGCTCGCCCTACGCTGGGGCAGGGGGCAGGCTCTCCTGCGCCGGGTGGCCGCAGGCCTAGGCCTGGGGACCATCGGCGTGGTGATCATGTCCACGCCCTGGGTCTTCACCCCCGGGGTGGTGTTCGACACCCGCTCCGTACTGGTGGCCGTTTCCGGGCTCTTCTTCGGCGCTGTACCCACCGCCATTGCCGTGGGCCTGACCGCGCTCTACCGGGTCCAGCTCGGTGGGGGCGGTGCATTGACAGGGGTGCTGGTGCTCCTGGCCTCGGGCGGCATCGGCCTGATCTGGCGCCACAGGAAGAAAGGCCCCTTGGCGGAAATGGGCTTCGGCGAACTCTGGCTTTTCGGGTTGCTGGTCCACCTGGTGATGCTGGCCCTGATGCTGACCCTGCCGCCCCAGGTGATCTGGCAGGTACTGGCCGACATCACGCTGCCGGTGCTGCTGCTGTACCCGTTGGGCACCGCCCTCATCGGTCGCCTGCTGGTGCGGGGCCTCAAACGCGAGGAAGACGCCTTGGCCCTGCGCACCAGCGAGGAGCGCTTCAGTTCCCTGGTGGACTACCTGGCTGCCGGAGTCATCCTTCAGGACAGCTCCGGCGTCATTCTGACCTGGAACCGCCAGGCCGCCGAGACCTTCGGCATCCCCGCGGCCCAAGCCCTGGGGCGCAAGGCCTGGGACCTGCCCCTGCACGTCTTCAAGCCCGACGGCACCCCCTGGCCCGCAGAGGAACACCCCTCAGTACGGACCCTGAGCACCGGCGAGTCCTGCCAAGAAGTCTTGATGCTGGTGCTCCACCCCGACGGTGGCAAGCTCTGGATCTCCGCCAACACCGAACCCATCTACCGCACCCCGGGCCCAAAGCCTTCGGCCGTGGCCATTTCCTTTGCCGACGTCACCGCCCGGGTCCAGGCCGAAGAGGCCCTGCTCCACAGCGAGGAGCGCTACCGCCTCATTGCCGAACACACCTCCGATTCCATCTGGGCCATGAACGCCGACCTGCAGTTCACCTATCTTTCACCCTCCACAGAACGGCTCTTCGGCTACAGCAACCAGGAAATGAGCACCCTGCCCTGGGACGAACTGGTGGAGCCGGGGCACCTCCAGGCCGTGCAGGACAGCTTCGCCGCCCTGCTCGCCACCCCCTCCGGCGGCAGCATCAAGGCCGAGACCCTGCTCCGCCACAAAGGCGGCCGCAAGGTCTGGGTGGAATTCTCGGCCACGGCCGTGCTCGACGAACAAGGACGGCTCAGCGGCGTGGTGGGCATCACCCGCGACGTCACGGAGCGCAAGCAGGCCGAGGAACTGCTCCAGCAAAACGAGCAGCGGTTCAAGTTCATGGTGGAGAAGCTCCTGGCGGGAGCGGTCTACGTCGAAGGCGACAAGCTGCTGTTCAACGCCGCAGCGGAACAGATCCTCGGCTACAGTGTCGCGGAACTGTCCGATCTGGACACCTGGTTCACCACGCTCTATGGCCCCAAGGCCGCCGAGGTCCGCGCCTACTACGAGGCTGACAAGGCTGCGGGGTTCCCCGCACCCCGGGAAGTGCCCCTCGTGACCCGCAACGGTGAGGAGCGCATCGTGGAGTTCGCCGCCTATGCCGAGGGGCACCAGGAAATCTGGCTGCTCTACGACCTCACCGCCCGGCGCAAAGCCGAGGCTGCCCTGGTCGAGCGGGAGCGGCTCTACCGCCTGCTGGCCGACAACGTGGATGACGTGATCTGGGTCCTCGATCTCCGGGATCGCTTCACCTACATCAGCCCCTCCATCCTGAAGCTGCGCGGTATCACCCCGGAAGAGGCCATGCTCGAATCCCCGGCGCAGACCATGACCCCGGCCTCTTGGGCCGCCGTACAGGACCTGCGCCGCCGGGTGCGGGAGGACCCCACCAGTGCGCCCGACACCCCGCTGCGCATGGAAGTGGAGCAGTACCACAAGAACGGCGGTACGGTCTGGGTGGAGGTCATCACGCGGCTGTTGCGCGACGACTCCGGCCGCCCCTTCGGGGTGCTGGGCGTGTCCCGCGACATCACCCAGATGCGCCAGGCTCGGGAGCAGCTGCTCCTGGCCAAGGAGGCCGCCGAAACGGCCAACCGGGCCAAGTCGGAATTCCTGGCCAACATGAGCCACGAACTGCGGACCCCGCTCAACGGCATCATGGGCATGCTGCAGCTGCTGCAGAACACGCCCCTGAGCAACGAACAGGGGGGCTACGCCCTCACGGCCATCCAGTCCTGCCGGCGCCTGACCCGGCTGTTGGCCGACATCCTGGACCTCTCGCGGGTGGAGGCCGGGAAGCTGAGCCTGCAGGTGGAGCCTCTGGATCTGGCCGCCGTGCTCGGGCAGGTCCGCGACCTCTTCGCGCCCATGGCGCAGCAAGGCGGGGTGGAGCTGCGCTGCCTGGCGGACTCGAAACTCCCCCGGCGCGTGCTGGGCGACGGAGTGCGCCTGCAGCAGGTCCTGGCCAACCTGGTGGGCAATGCCCTGAAATTCACGGCCCTGGGCAGCGTGCGGATCGAGGCCAAGCTGCTGCCCCACGGCACTGCGGAGCGCTGCCGCGTGCTCTTCACGGTGGAGGATACGGGCATCGGTATTGCGGACGAGATGCTCAAGACCCTGTTCGAGCCCTTCACCCAGGTCAGCCAGGGCTACACGCGCCACCACCAGGGTGCGGGGTTGGGGCTGGCCATCTGCAAACGCCTGGTGCGGCTCATGGGCGGGGACATTGCCGTGGACAGCGTGCCGGGGCGCGGCACCACGGTCTACGTCAGCGTGCCCTTTGCCCTGGAATCGCATGCGGAGCCGCAACGCGAGGCAGAGGCCCCCCTCACCGGGAGCCCAAGACCGGGGCTGCGGGTGCTGCTGGCCGAGGACGACCCCGTGAGCGTGGTGGTTGCGGCCAAGATGCTGGAGCTGGAGGGCTGCACGGTGCGGGTGGTGGAGGATGGGGAGCAGGCCCTGGAGGCGCTGCGTGCCGCCCCCTTCGACCTGGTGCTCATGGACGTGCAGATGCCGGTCCTGGACGGGGTGGCCGCCACCCGGGCCATCCGCGCGGGCGCGGCAGGCGCGGACCGGAAAGCCACCCCCATCGCGGCCATGACCGCCTACGCCATGTCCGGGGACCGGGAACTCTTCCTGGCCGCCGGGATGGACCACTACCTGGCCAAGCCCCTGGAAGTGGAGCAGCTGCGGCAGGTGCTGGGGCAGGTTGCCGGGGCGGGCAAAGGGTGAACGGCGCGTACGATGCGCCCAGTTCCCGCCCAACCGACAGCTCGAGACTCCAGGCCAGCAACGACAACCACGGCGAGGAGCGCTCCGTGCCAAGAATTGACTACCTTGTTGCCCTCGTATCCTGCCTTCTCGTTCTGACCGCGGGCTGCGCGGCCAGGAGCAACGAGCTCGCCGGGCGCATCGCCGCCGTGGAGCAGTCGCTCATCCCTGCCGTGGTCAAGGCTGAAGCGCCACCGCCCCTGCTGGAGATCGAAGCGCGCATGCGTCACTTCAACGTGCCCGGCGTCAGCCTTGCCGTGGTCAACAACGGCGCCGTGGAATGGGCCAAGGGATACGGGGTCATCGAGGCCGGAGGGGCGCGGGCCGTTGACGCGAACACCCTGTTCCAGGCCTGCTCCATCAGCAAACCGGTCGGCGTGACCGGCATCATGCTCCTCGCCCAGAACGGACGCCTGGACATCGACCGCGACGTGAACCACTACCTGGGTTCCTGGCAGCTTCCCGACACTGCCCACACCGCCAGCGAAAAGCCCACCGTGGCGCGGCTGATGTCCCATACCGGCGGGACCAGCGTGGGAGGATTCCAGGGCTACCCGGCCGGGGATACGCTGCCCAGCCTGTTGCAGACCCTCCAGGGGCAGCCGCCGGCCAACAATCCCCCCGTGACCGTGACCTCCACGCCGGGCTCCCACTGGTCCTATTCCGGCGGGGGCATGGAGGTGCTGCACTTGCTGGCCCGCGATGTGACCGGGATGCCGTTCCACGACTATCAGCAGCGGAACCTGTTCGCCCCCCTGGGCATGACCAGGAGCCTTTACACGCAACCCCTGGCCGGTGCCCTGGCCGAGAACGCGGCGCGGGGGCACGACGCGGACGGCGTCACCGTGCCGGGGGGCTGGCATGCCTACCCGGAGCTCGTGGCAGCCGGGCTCTGGACCACGCCCACGGACCTGGGCCGCCTGCTGGTGGAAATGATGCGCGCCAGCCAAGGGCAGGGGCGCGTCTTGGCGCAGGAGACCGCGGACGCCATCCTGACCCGGCGCCCCCACTCGGAATTCGGGCTGGGTTTCATGGTGTCCCCCATTGGGGGCGACGTGCTTTTCCAACACAGCGGCAGCAACCACGGCTACAAGACCCACTTCATGGGGTTTCGTGACCGGCGGCAGGGGGTGGTAGTGCTGACCAACGGCGATAACGGCACCCAGCTCATGTTCGAGATCGTACGCAGCGTGGGCCGGGTCTACGACTGGCCTCCGGTGGAACAGGCCGAGTCGGCGGAACTCGTGGAACTGCCGCTGGCGGTGCTGCGGTCCCTGGTCGGATCCTATGCCGGGAACTACCAGCCCCCAGGCGAGTCTGACAGCGAAGCCATGACGTTCCAGGTCTACCTGGAAGGGGGCGGCCTCATGCTCAGACACACCTTTGCCCACGGCACTGGGCGGACCGACCTCTACCCGATCGCGCCAGACCGCTGCCTCGTCAGGGGCGAACTGCCCGGCACCCTGACCTTCGAGGTGGACGCCCAGGGCCAAGCCACGGGCTTCAACATTCCGGAACAGGGCATTGTCGCACGGAGGGAGTGAGGGGGGAAGTGACGGGGAGGTGGGGACATCAGCCGGACCGCTGCTTGCGGACAGCAATCTCATGTCAAAGCGATGAGTTGCCACAAGAGGTAACTCAGGCAGGATTATGGAGTTCCTGAATAAGTACTATTTACAGTATAGACTAGAGCCACCATCATACACAGCAACAGCGCAACAACACACATCATGGCAAGCGGCGTAAATTTTGTAATAAATTCAGAGTCTTCTCTCTTTAACCAACCAACAGTTGCAGTGGCAATAGGCACGACCACCCCCAGAGCCGCACTTAACGCAACAGACCTACTTCCCCCCAAACAAAAACCATAAAAAACACCCAAGAATGAAAACGCAAGAACGACTGAAACACTACCCCTAAACTCAAGCTTGTAACAAAACTTCACAACAAGTCCCATTGCTACAGCTACAAAAATGGCCATAGCGAATAACAGCGACAGCTGCGACAAAGCTGTCATAAAGTGAAAAAGATGTGACTCTCCGTTCACTTACTCGCCATTAAACATCTTGCAGGGTTTTTTTATACAATTTCTATACTCAATTTTTCTTGACTCCTCCAACTCTTTGTAGTTGGCCATGGCACTCTCATATGTTCGTATACAACCATTATAATCTACGTGCTTAGTTCGTAATTTTGACATTTGCATTTTATATTCACTTTGTTCCATCAAGCCTTCTTGATATTGCCGCTCAGTATCCGCTCGCAAATCCTCAAGAGTTAAACGATAATTTTCGCAATTACTCCTGAAATACTCACTACCACAGCGCGCATTTTCAAGCTCAAGCCTGACTCTCTCGAGCACTTGCCTGCAGCAAGTCTCATCGTCTTTATAAACAATATCAGGAAATTTTACTGTCAAAACAGGAGCTTCCACATCAAACGCCTCACCATACGACGCAGAAAACAAAACTACCAACACTGCAATCAGTAGCTGCATAGCACACCCTGCGCCTTTAGCTCAATAACAATTAACGCCGCAGAAAATTCAAGGTTGAATAAATTCAAATTCCCCTAACAATATTTAATACACCTCAGACTTCGCCAGCTACAAGCTAACTAATTTTTAGCCACTATAGAACCACAAATCCCCCACTGGAAGCCTTTTCCAGTGGGGGACTATTTAGTCACTCTATGCTGAGCAAACTAATCAGCTACTATGATAACTCCGCTCATCCTGGGCCAGGATGGGCGAATCTTCCAGTTCATCCAGGAACTTGTCCGGCTTTTCCGGCTGGTCGGGCACATCGATGCCCGCGTCCACGTAGCGGCGGAAGCCCGTACCCGCGGGGATCAGGCGCCCCACAATGACGTTCTCCTTCAGGCCGCGCAGGTAGTCCTCCTTGCCCAGCAGCGCCGCTTCCGTGAGCACCTTGGTGGTCTCCTGGAAGCTCGCCGCGGAGATGAAGGAGTCCGTGGACAGCGAGGCCTGGGTGATGCCCAGCACCAGCGGCTCGGCCATGGCCGGACGCAGCCCCTGGGCGATGCACCGCGTGTTCTCGTCCATGAAGCGGGGCTTGTCCACCTGCTCGCCCACCAGGAAGGTGGTGTCGCCCGGATCCAGGATGCTGACCTTCTTGAGCATCTGACGCACGATGATCTCGATGTGCTTGTCGTTGATGTTCACGCCCTGGAAGCGGTAGACGTCCTGGATTTCTTCCACCAGGTAGTTGGCCAGGTGCTTTTCGCCCTTGATCTTGAGGATGTCGTGCAGTTCCGGGTAGCCTTCGGTGAGGGCTTCGCCGGCGGCCACGAAATCGACGTCGTGCACCGTGATGTGGCGCCCCTTGGGGATGAGGTATTCCTTGGAGTCGCCGGTCTCCGGGGTGATGATGACCTTGCGCTTGCCCTTGGTTTCCGGGCCGAAGGTCACCACGCCGTCGATTTCCGAGACCACGGCCATGTCCTTGGGCTTGCGCACCTCGAAGAGTTCGGCCACGCGGGGCAGACCGCCCACGATGTCCTTGGTCTTGGAGGTTTCGCGGGGCTTACGCGCGATGATGTCACCGGCGCGCACTTCCTGGCCGTCGCGCACCATGAGCAGCGCGCCCACGGGCAGCTGGAACACCGCCGGGACCGTGGAGTTGGGGCGCGGCTTGGGCTTGCCCTTGCCGTCCACGATGGAGATGGACGGCTTGTAGTTGGTGGTGCGGTACTCGATGATGGTCAACGTGGCGCGGGACGTGGTTTCGTCCACCTTCTCCTGGTAGGTCTTGCCTTCCACGATGTCGGTGAAGCGCGCCACGCCGTCCACGTCCGAGACGAAGGGCTCGTTGAAGGGGTCCCATTCGGCGATGAGCTGCCCCTTCTTCACTTCGTCCTCGGCCTGGACCAGCAGTTTGGCGCCCGAGGGCAGCACGTACTTCTCGCGCTCGCGCCCCTGATCGTCCACCACGCCCACCTGACCGCTCTTGCCCAGGACCAGGAAGTGGCCTTCCTGGTTGCGGACCATCTTCACGCGGCTCATGGCGATACGCCCGGAGTGCTGGGCCACCACGCTGGAGCGCTCGACCTCGCGGGAGGCCGTGCCGCCGATGTGGAAGGTACGCATGGTCAGCTGGGTGCCGGGCTCGCCGATGGACTGGGCCGCGATGATGCCCACGGTCTCGCCGATGTTCACGGTGTGCCCCCTGGCCAGGTCGCGACCGTAGCACAGGGCGCAGATGCCGTAGCGGCTCTGACAGGTCAGAGCGGAGCGGATATGCATGGAGCTGATGCTCTTCTCGTCGAGCATGAGCGCCGCTTCCTCGTCGATGAGGGCGTTGGCCGAGAGGAGTTCGTCCCCGGTTTCCGGGTCATAGACCGGGAACAGGGTCACGCGCCCCAGCGCGCGTTCGGAGAGGCGGGCCTTGACGTCGCCGGCCTTGATGAGATGCGAGATCTCGAGGCCGTCCCCGGTGCCGCAGTCCACCTCGCTCACGATCACGTCCTGCACCACGTCCACCAGGCGGCGGGTGAGGTAACCGGAGTTGGCGGTCTTCAGCGCGGTATCGGCCAGACCTTTCCGGGCGCCGTGGGTGGAGGTGAAGTACTGCAGCACGGACAGGCCTTCGCGGAAGCTCGAGGTAATGGGGGTCTCGATGATTTCGCCCGAGGGCTTGGCCATGAGGCCGCGCATGCCGGCCAGCTGACGCATCTGGTCCTGGTTGCCTCGGGAGCCCGAGTTGGACATCATGAAGATCGGGTTGAAGCTCAGGTTGCTTTCCTGGGCGCCGGTCTTGGGGTCGGTGAGGATGTCCTGGGAGATCTCGCGCATCATGTCGCGGGACACGTCGCTGGTGACCTTGGTCCAGACGTCCACCACCTTGTTGTATTTCTCGGTCTTGGTGATGATACCGTCGCGGTACTGGCGCTCGATGTCGTCCACCTCGTTGTGGGCGGCCGTGAGCAGGTGCTGCTTGGTGTCCGGGATTTCCAGGTCCTTGACGCCGATGGTGATCCCGGCCCGGGTGGCGAACTCGTACCCCAGGTCCTTGAGCTTGTCGCAGAGGATGACCGTGGCCTTGGTCCCGGCGTGGCGATAGACGTCGCTCACCAGTCCGGCAATGGTCTTCTTGGTCATGACGCGGTTGACCAGGGAGAAGGGCACGGTGGAGGGCAGCAGCTGCCCCACCAGGATGCGCCCCGGCGTGGTGTCCACCAGTTCCCCGTCCACCCGCACCTTGATGCGCGCGTGCAGGTCCAGGTACTGGGAGTCATAGGCCGCGATCACCTCCCAGGGGGCGGTGAAGATCTTGCCCTCGCCGCGCATGAAGCTGCGCTCCACGGTCATGTAGTACAGCCCGAGCACGATGTCCTGGGACGGTACGATGACCGGCGAGCCGTTGGCCGGGGAGAGGATGTTGTTGGTGCTCATCATGAGCACGCGGCACTCCACCTGGGCCTCCACGGAGAGG
>CAZNSV010000053.1:3932-11975 GCA_964575775.1 uncultured Desulfovibrionaceae bacterium | reverse complement strand
CATCGATGCCGTTGAGGATCACTCGCACCCGCTCTGCCCCCACCCCGAACAGGTCGGTGAGCAGTGCGGCCGTCTCCGTGGACACCGCCACCACCCATTGCGCCCGGTTGAAGAGCAGTCGGGTCACCAGACGCCGCAGGGCGTTGCGCGGATCCCACGCCGCTCTTGGCGGCAGGAGGCGCTGGGCGTGCACGGTCACCGTGACCGGCACCCGTCCCAACAGGCCCGCGCAGATACCGAGAAACTCCGCGTCGGAAAGATGGGCCGAGAGCACCGTACCCGGCTCCCGCGCCAGGCGCAGGAGCGCCCGCAGGTTGCCCAGCAGGTAGCCCAGAAAGGCCGGAGGATTGAGAATGCTCGGTCGCGTGCGGCCCAGGCAGAGCACCCGGGCCCCGGCGGCCTCCAGACGCGGAGCCAGTTCCGCCCTGGGCTGCAGGGCGCAGACTGTCACCGCGCTGCCGCGTCGCCGCAGCTCGCGGGTGAAGGGCACCAGCAGCTGCTGCGCGCCGCCGCACTCCAGGTTGTCGATCACGAACAACACCCGGGAGGGGGCAGTCGGGCCCCGCACCGCCCCTACTTGAGCCAATTGTAGATGCTCTCCGGCAGGGGGTAGCGCCGCTCGTTGAGGATGACCCCCGCAATCTCCACCCCGTTGTCCTCCAGCTTCTGGATGGTGTGCCTGCACACCTCCCGGCGGGAGCGGGCGTAGCGCGACACCAGCAGCACCAGGTCCACCAGGGTGCTCACGCTGATGGCCCAGGGCGAAATCGCCATGGGGGGGCAGTCGAAGATCACCACGTCGTAGTGCCGCTTGCTGTAGTCGATGAGCTCACGCAGGTGGGCCTTCTGGGAGAACAGGTTGCCCGGCGCGGGAGTGCCGTTGATCACGCCCGAGGGCAGCACGGACAAGGTGGGCAGGGGCGTGCAGCGGATCAGGTCCGGAATGTCCCGGAGCCCCTGGAGCAACGCGAACATGCCGCAGATCTCCTCCCCTTGGGGGCAGGTGGGCTTGGTCCCCCCATTGCCGTTCTTGCGCCGTTTGTCCAGATCGGCGTCCACCAACAGGGTCTTGAGCCCGAACTCCACGGCCACCAGCAAAGCCATGTGCAGGGCCACGAAGGAGGAGCCATCGCCCCTGGAACAGCCCGTGATCAACAAGGAGGGGTGCCGTTCGAGATTCTTGAGCACGATGCTGTTCCAGATGTTGCCCAAGGAAAACCGGGTCTTTTTCAGGGCGGCCAGCTGCCCCTCGGTCAAGTTCTCGGTGGCGTACAGTTGGTCAAGGTTCAAGCCGGTGCCCATGTGCGCCTCCCCCCTGCCTGTGTGGTGTATCCTGCCGCATACGTTCCCCTTCCTGTTCTGCGGCCCCCTGTCGGAGCACCGCGGCCCGCATCGTATTCCCCTGGTTCCCCGCAGTATCCTTTATGTTCCACCCCCGGCAAAGTCAATGATTTTGGGCAGCCCGCGCCTTGTCATCCCGGGGTAAAAGGGCCATGGTGCCGCAGCCGGTTCGAGCGGACCGCTCCGTAGCAGCCCCGGCGCCCACACCAGGTCAGGAGTTGCGGACATGAACCCGGACGCCGGAGCGCGCCACAGGGACCTCTACGGAGCCATCAACCAGGCCGCGCTGGTCATCCTGGTTCTGACCCTGCTGGACAAGCTCCTGGCTCTGGCCAAGGAGATGCTCCTGGCCCGCTCCTTCGGCATCGCCGTGGAACTGGACATCTTCAACCTGGCCTACGCGGTGCCGGGCATCGCCGTGCTGCTGGTCAACGGCGCCTTCGTCTCGGCTTTCATCCCGCTCTATCTGCAGTGGAACCAGACCCTGCCCCCCCAGGAAGTCAGGAACCGCTGCCTCACCGTGCTCCTGGGCTCTACGGGAGCGTTGGCCCTGGCCACCCTGGCCGGGAGCCTGGCCGCGCCCCTCTATTTTCCGCTGGTGGCCTACGGCCTGACCCCCGAGCAGCAACAGAGCGGCGTGGCCATGGAGCGGCTGCTCATGCTGGTCCTGCTGCTGGAGGGCGTGGCCGTGCTCCTGGCCGCCCTGCTCCAGGCCTGGAAGGCCTTTGCCGCAGCCACGCTTTCCCAGGCGGCCGTGAACCTCACCCTGATCCTGTTCCTGGTGTTGGGCAGCGCCTGGGGTATCGATGCCCTGGTCTGGGGCACCCTGGCCGGATCGGCGGTCAAGCTCGTCTATCTCCTGGTCTGCGTGACGGCTCGCGGTTTCTCCCTGTTCAGGCCATTCAGCCTGGCCTGGCAGGAACTGCGCCCCTTTTTCGCCCTGGTGCTGCCCCTGCTGGGTAGTGCCCTGGTGGTCAACTCCATCCTGCTGGTGGACCAGTCCATGGCCTCGCAGCTCAGCGCCGGAGGGGTCTCCAGCCTGCGTTACGCCTATCGCATCAACGACCTGCCCCTGCAGGTGGTGGTCCTGGCCATCTCCCGGGCCGTCTTCCCCTACATCAGCGAGAACGCGGCCCAGGGGGACCGGGCGGCCCTGCGTTACGTGCTGTTGCGCAGCCTGGTCTTCATCGGGCTCATCAGCTTCCCCCTCACGGCCTTCGTGCTGGTGGCGGCTCCGGACGTGGTGACGGTGCTCCTGCAGCGCGGCGCCTTCGACAGCCAGGCCGCGACCCTCACCGCCGCCACCCTGCGCTGCTACGTGCTCGGGCTCTGCTTCTTCGCCTACAGCTTCATCAACGGCGCCTTTTTCTCGGCCCTCAAGAAGGTCAAGACCCTGCTGGTCATGGGGCTGCTTTCCCTGGGGCTCAACGTGGCCCTGAACCTGCTCTTCATTCACCTCTGGGGGCAGGTCTGGGGCATCGCCCTCTCGTCCAGCATCTCTTCCGCCCTGGTCTGCCTGCTCTTTCTCCTGCTGCTGCACCGGGAGATCCGCTTCGAGTGCACCGCCTCCGAGCTCAAGAGCCTGGCTGTCCCCCCCCTGGCCGCCGGTCTCGCGGCCGCACCCTGCTGGCTCCTGCGGCCGCTGCTGCTGGAGGCCGGACTCGGGCACTTCTTCATCCTGCTGGGGCTGGGCAGCCTGTTCTGCCTGGCCTACGCCGGACTGCTCCTGCTCTGGCGCACCCCGGAGTTCACCGAAGTGCTGAGCATGGGCAAGCTCGCGGGCCTGCTCCAACGGTTGGGACGGATGCTGGGGCTGAAGCATTAGACCCTCAGCCCCGCCGCTCCTCCTCCCGCAGCAGCTCCAGGAACTCCGCCACCTGCCTGTCCAGCAGGGCTGTGGCCGCGGCCTTGGCCCTCGCGGCCACCTGGGCGGCCCGGTCCGGAGCGGCCAGCACCTCCCGCACCGCCGCGGCCAGCCCCTCGGCGTCACCGACCTCGAAAAACCAGGCCTCCCGCCCGTGCTCGGCGTACTCCTCGGTGGCCGTGTTCCTGGTCACCACCAGGGGGCAGCCCAGGGTCATGATCTCCAGCATGGCGTTCTGCCCCGCCGCCACCGCATAGTCCCGGAGGGGGAGCACGCAGCAGCGCGCCCGTAGCACATACGCGTTGAGCCGCGGCCGGCTCACGTAATCCCGCACCAGGGTCACGTTGGGCGGCAAGGCCCCCTCGGGGCGCCACTTCTGACTGAGGATGGTCACCGGCAGGGGCAGCTCGCCAGCGGCCCGCACCAGGGTCGCGAAGTCCCGGTCGCTGTTGCCGTAGGCGAACAGGCCCCCGTCGCGCGGCAACGCAGCCTCGGCCAGCAATTGACTGGGGGGCGCATCCGGAAAGAACCGCAAGCGTTCCCGGGGGAGGCCGAACTGCGCGGCGTAGAGCTCCGCTTCGCGGCGCGAGGTGGTGAGCACCCTGTCCAGGACGGGCAGGGCCAGACGCAGCAGGGCGTAGCGCAGCGGCCGCCTGCGCTCCCACACGGGGTCCACGTGAAAATCACGCACCATGAGGCGCGGCAGGGAGCACACGGAGCCCAGGAGGCGCTTGCAGAGCCCCGCGCCCACCCCCACCGGCGTGCACCAGGCCGCCCATATCTGGACGGACCGGGCCTTGCGCCCCACAAGCAGGGCCTGCAAGGGCAAGGTGAGGGGCGCCAGCCGCAGCCCCAGCCGCCTAAGCCACGGCCTTGCGTGCCCCCCCTGCCACCAGGGCTGCAGCACCCGCACCCGCAGCCCGCTCTGCCGCAGGCGCTGCAGAAAATACCAGTGCCCGGCCTCGCGCCAGGTGATCAGCAGACACAGCTCCGGGTCGGCCCGTTCCGCCGGGCTGTATTCCCCGGCCAAGCGCCGGAAGAGCGCCGTGAAGCGGTCGACCATGAGCCCGGCGTGGCACTGCCCGGCCATGCGCTCTGCGGCGACCGCCCCCATCCGGGCACAGCGCTGCGGATCGCCCAGGAGTTCCAGCAGGGCTGCGGCCAGGGCCTCGGGATCGTCCGGCGGCACCAGGAGCCCGGTCTCGCCCGGGAGCACGATCTCGCGCATGAAGCCCACGTCCGTGGACACCACCGGACGCCCCGCGAACATGGCCTCGATGGCCGCCACGGACAGGGTCTCCTGCTCCGGGCGCGAGGACAGGGCTATGAGGTCCGAGGCGGCCAGCAGGGCCCCCACCTCGCGCACCACGCCCAGGAAGCGGCAGCCCTCGCCCAGGCCCAGTTCCCGGGCCCGCTGCTCCAGAAAGGCCCGCTGGGGGCCGTCCCCGGCGATGCAGAGCACGGCCTGGGGCAGTTGTTGCCGCACCAGGACCAAGGCCGCGAGCATCACCTCGTGGGCCTTGTCCGGCCGCAGCGCCGCCACCTGGGCCACCACCCGGGCCTCTGGTGCCAACCCGAAGCGAGACCTGGCCTCGGCGGACGTGCCGGAAAAGCCTGCCCGCTGCGGCGAGACCCCGTTGTAGATCACCTCCACCTCGCCCGGCCGCAGGCCTTCATCGCGCAGGATGTAGTCCCGGTGCCCCTTGGCCGCCGCCACCACCACCTCCACCCAGCGGTGCGCCAGGCGCCGCAGGGCCATGGTCAGGCCGTGGAAGCCGTAGCGCCGGGCGGTTTCGTTGTGCCAGTTGACCACCGGCACCCCGGCCAGAAGCGCCGCCGCTACCCCCAGGAGCAGGGCGTTGCGGTGGTTGATCAACAGCAGCAGGTCAGCCTGCTCAGCGCGCAGCACCCGGGCCAGACGCGGCACGGCCCAGGGGGTGAAGCGCCCCGGCATGAGCCCGGTACGGATCGGGACCCCCTGCCGCCGCAGTTCCTCGCCCACCGGGCCGGGGTCCTTGAAGCACAACAGGGTGGGCTGCACCTGGTCCGGGTCCAGCCCCAAGAGCAGGTCCTTGAGCAGTTGCTCCGCGCCCCCCACGTTCAGGGTGGAGACCAGCACGCACAGCCGGACCGGGCGGTTCATGGGCGCCCCCTGTGGGGCAGGGTCTCGAAAATGCCCAGCAGCTGCTCCAGGTGCCGCTCCAGGCCCAGTTGCTCCCGCGCGTAGTCCCTGGCCCGGCGGCCCATGGCGGCGCAGCCTTCCGGGTCGGCCAACAACGCGCCGAGCCTGGCGGCCAGGTCCTCCACATCGTCGGGCGCGAAAAGCAGCCCCGTCTCACCGGGCAGGATCTGCTCCGGGATGCCGCCGATGGCCGCGCCCAGCACCGGCGTGCCCAACAGGTAGCTCTCGTATACCGCCAAGGGGGCGTTGTCGTACCAGCGGCTGGGGACGACGCTGACCTGGGCTCCGGCCACCAGTTCCGCCAGCTCGCGCCCCTGCAGGAATCCGGGAAAGCGGATGCGGTCGCGGAACTCCGGCCGGATCAGCGCCTGCAGTTCCTCGACGCACCCGTCGTAGGAACGCCCCACAATGAACAGGTGCGCGTCCGTGTCCAGTCGCTGGTAGGCCTCGATCAGGGTGTCCAGGCCCTTTTCCCGGGAGATGCGCCCGAAGTAGACCACGGAGCGCTGTTTGCTCACCGGCCCCAGCTCGCCCTCCCCCAGGGTGCTGAAGGCCGGTTGCCGCACCACGTGGATGCGCGACTCGGGAAAGCCCCCCCGCACCAACATGCCGGCCATGAACGAGCAGGGGGCGATGACCGCGTCCACCCCGGTATAGAGCCCCAGCCAGCGCTGCAGATACATGGAGCAGACCCGCAGGGCCGAAGCCGCCAGACTGCCCTTGACGCAGCGGTGCACCAGACCGTGGCGATAGCTGCCGGCCACGCACAAGGTGCAGGGGCGGTTCTCCCGCAGCAGGGTGTAGTTGGCGCACAGGGGGTGGTAGTCCCCCAGGCGCAACACCACCGGGATGCCCCGCCGCCGGAAGCCGTGCACGATGCTCGGGGACATGTAGTTGTAGATGTTCAGCAGATAGCCCACGTCCGCGCCCCCCAGATGCGTCAGCAACCTGGTGAGACAACGCCGAGCCTCGAAGGAGTAGAGGCTGCGCTCGGCATGGCGCAGCAGGGCCAGGGGGCCGGGGCGGAGGTCGCGATAGTGCGTGGCCCCCTCCCGCCCCGGCGAGGGCAGGAAGAACCGTGCGTACTCTGACGGCCAGCTGCCTGCGTAGGCCACACTGAAGGGCACGGCCTCGTGCCCCTGCAGGGGCAGGGCCCGCAGCAGACTCTGCAGATAGCGTTCCGTACCGCCGTTGAGAAAAAAGTACTTGTTGCACAAGACGATGCGCACGAACGGTCTCCTGCGGGTTGGGAGGAGCGGGGGCGCCCGGCGCTACGGTGCCGGGGAAAAGCGGAACACGCCCAGGCCGTTGTATCCCACCAGGACCCGCCCGGAGCCATCCGGGAAGGTACGCAGCACCGTGATGCCCCCCCCCGCGGTGCCGCCGGACACCGGCGCGAAGCTCGCGCCCTCGTCCGCACTCACGAACAGCCCCTGGGCGCCTCGGTTGTTGAACCCCGCGCAGCCGACCAGGATCAGGCCGCCCGGGGCAAAGGCCACCGCGTTCACCGCCGTGTCCGGGGTCTCGGCAAAGGGCAGCTCCAGGGTACGCCAGCTGTCGCCCCCATCGCTGCTGTGGAGGACCCGGTTGCCTCCGGCCGCGGCCAGCAGACGCCGTGGGTCGGCGGGGTCCATGGCCAGGCCGAAGATGTAGCCCCGGGTGCCGGGCAGCAGCTCCCAGCTGCCGCCGTCGTTGCTGGTCCGGTAGACGCCCCCGTCCTGGACCCCGGCATAGAGCAGGCCCGGAGTCTCGGGGTGAAGCAGCAGAGCTCCCGGCCCCTTGACGAAGGGGCGCTCCAGGTTCCTGGCAATGTTCACGGCCTTGGGCTCTTTGGCTGCCGTGTCCACACGGTAGATGCCGTAGCCGTTCACGGCCACGTAGATCAGGTCGTCGTTCACGGGGTCAATGACCACGTTGTGGGGCAGGCCGTCCGCAAAGGGTTCGGAGAAGATGCGCCGCTGCTCGGGGATGGGCAGGTGATGCCAGGTCTCACCGCCATCCTGGCTCTTGTAGAGCTGGAATTGCACCGTGCCCCTGTCCTGCGCTTCGTGCCAGGGCTGCATGAACAGGTAAAGTTTCTGGGGATCCCGGGGCGCAACGGCCAGGGCCAGGGCGTGACCGTCCGCCACGCCCTGCATGGCGCGTTGCCAGCTGCGCCCCCCGTCCTGGGAGCGCATGACCCCGTTGTCCGCCACGGCCAGGAGGATGCGCTCAGGCAACTGGGGATGCAGGGCGATGTCGTTGACCACGGTGTTCTGCAGCCCCTCGTCCACCTGCGCCCAACTGGAGCCGCTGTCCGTGCTGCGCCAGACGTTCCACCAGTCCAGCAGCAAGGCCGTGCTCCCGTCCGGCGAAAAGACCAGGTTCTCCACGGATTCCAACCCCTTGCTCCAGTTACTATTGCGACTGGTCAGGGCGAAACGGGTCACCAGCTGCCAGGTCTTGCCCAGATCCGAGGTTTTGAAGAGCAGATTGGGCCAATACTCGGGGTGGGTGGCCAGGAACAGGGTATCCGGAGTCCCCGGCGCGCTCACGGCCTTGAACAGCACCGGGGCCTGGCCCGGGATCCGCGCTGGGGGCGGGCCCAGCGGCTCCCAGAGCCCCTTGCCCGCATCCAGCACGTAGGCCCCGCTGTTGCGCTCCACACAGACCAAAA
>CAZNSV010000053.1:0-3862 GCA_964575775.1 uncultured Desulfovibrionaceae bacterium | reverse complement strand
CCCCCTGCGACAGGGCCACCAGATCGGTGATATCTCGTTTTCCTGGCTCCAGCCCCTTGGTCACGGGCTGCCAGAAGTCTCCGGCCCAGTGGTGCACGCCCCCCTCCCCGGCTGCGTAGAGTTCGCCCTGCAGCAGGGCCAGGCTGTTGAGCTTGTAGCCGCCGAGCCCAAAGAGGGGCTCCTCCTGCCAGGTCGTATCCGCCTGGGCCGGATCCCCGTTCGCGGTCAGGCGAAACACCCCTTCCAGGTCCGAGGCGGCCAGCAGGCTACCGTCGGGGGCGAACACCAACGGTTGGGAGCCACAAAACCGGGCCTCGTAGCGTACCTTGTCGCTGATCCGCCGCAGGGTGCGCCCCTGATCCGCGCTGTAGTAGAGGCCGTCCGCGGCCAGCACGGCCAGGTGCCCGACACGGCCAGGGGGCACGGCCAGGCCGGCCACGGCGGGCATGCCCAGCCCCGCGCCCACGGGGGTGTAGCTCGTGCCGCCGTCCTCGCTGACGAACACCCCGGCCACGTCGGAAGCAACGTAGAGCAGGCCCGGACGCTCCGGGTCGAAGACCGCGGCGGTGAAACGCCCCCCACCGCCGTAACCAGCGGGCTCCAGGGCATGGGCAGCGGCCGCCCCAGCGCCGAGGCGGGGCGAGAGCAGCAGCAGGCACAACCAGGTGATCAGACAGAGGCTCTGGCGCATGTGACACATCCTTCGGGGGACCGCCCCGGGACGGACCGGTTCAGGAACACCCGCATCCGGCGCGGCGCAGGTGCGGAGGTGCTTCAATTTTCGGGCAGCCGCTCCCGGGTTTTGGATCCGGCGAAGACAGCCTGGTAGTGCACGTACTGGTTGCCCACGGAGTCCAGGCCCACCATGCGGATGCTGCCCTGGACCCCACCGCCCGCGAACAGGAGACGCAGTTCGCCCTGGGCGGCGAAGATTTTCGTGGGCAGGGCGGTCTCCTCGGCGTGTTTCCGGCGCTCCTTTTCGTGCTGCGTGAGAACACCTGGATTCTGGAGCAACACCGGGCTCAGATAGTAAAAATGGTTGTCGGAGAGGCCGAGTCCCGCCGGCCTGGTCCGGCTGCTGATTTCCGACCCCATGACGTCCATGGGACCTTCCTCGGAATTCCAGTAGAAGACGTTGCGGATGTTGGAGAGGGGATAGCCCGCCACGATGGCCTGGTAGGGGTTGGTACTCAGGATGTCGGGATGGCTCAGGGCCAGCACTGCCTGGACACCACTGAAGGACTCCTGCCCCACGCTCCCGCTCAGGGTGATCAGGTAGCGCTCCTCTCCTGTTTCGCCGACCAGTTGTTGGTCTTCGCCCCTGAGCGCTGTCGGCACCACGAGCAGAGCGGCCAGCCCCCACAGGAGGCAGAGTAGGGGCATGAGACCCGGAATAAATCTCAACGTCCGGTCCCGGCCAGCACCGCCGGCAGAGTCTGCCAAAGAATTTTCATGTCTTCCGCTATGTTCCAATGGGCGATGTACTCCATGTCCAGGCGCATCCATTCGTGAAACGACACATCGTTGCGATTTTTCCTGATCTGCCAGTAGCATGTCAAGCCCGGGCGCACACTGAAGCGGCGGCGCAGCCAGTCCTCGGAAAACCCTGCGTAATCGCGCATGGCCAGGGGGCGCGGGCCCACCAGGCTCATGTCGCCCCTGAACACGTTGTAGAGCTGGGGCAGTTCGTCGATGGCAAAGCGGCGCAGGAACCCGCCCACCCGGGAAATGCGCGGGTCGTTGCGGATCTTGAACACCGGACCGTCCATCTCGTTGGCGGCCTCCAGGTCCTTCTGCATACTCTCCGCCCCCATGATCATGGTGCGCAGCTTGTAGAGCGTGAAGGTCCGCTTGCGATACCCCACCCGCTCCTGCCGGAAGAACACCGGCCCGCCGTCCTCCAGCTTGATGCACAGGGCGGCGGCCAGCATCACCGGCGCCGTGGCTATCAGCAGGAGCAGGGACAGGGTGACGTCCAGACTGCGCTTGAAGACCAGGCGCCAGTCGCCAAGGGGCAGCACGTCGAAGAGCACGCCGGAATAGTTGCCCATGCGGGTCAGACTCACGTAGCCCAGCCGGGTCTCGAAGACGTTGTTCATCAGCTGCAGGGCCACACCCTGGTCCTCGGCGATGCGGATGATGTCCAGCAGCTCGTTGTGATACGAGCGCAGGGGCAGGAAAACCACGCAACGGTCCACCACGTTCTCGCGCACCACCCGCTGGAATTCATCCAGGGGGGCCATGATCTGGATGGGGTAGCCGCCGAAATTGGTGTTGTCGAGAAAGCCCAGGACCTTGTAGCCCAGGAATCGGTTGGCCTCCATGAGCTTGTAGAAGCCGTAGGCGTGGCAGTTGCTGCCCAGAATCAGCAAGGTCAGGGAGTTGCGCTTACCCGAGGTGAGGTAGCTGAAAAACCGCATCATCAGGTAGTTGCAGGCCATGATCAGGGTGAAGCTGATTCCCACGTAGAGGAAGTAGAAGCTCGGGGGTAGCCGCGAGGCCGACAGGGTTACCTGCAGGGTATGGAACCACAGGCAGTCCAGGAGCAGCAGGAACAGGCTCTTCACCAGATGCTTGCGCAGGCTGGAAAGGTCGTGCAGCCCGCGCATGACGCAACAGAAGATGAAGTACGCGGCATGGATCACGATGATCCCGGCCATGGAGAACCCCAGGACCAGGGCCAGCCGGACGTTGAGATAGACGAGTCCGCTCTCCTCGTGGATCACCGGCAGCGCCCCCACCAGGAACAGGCAGAGGACGAACGCGAAGAGGGAAACGACTATGTTTATGGAGCGCAGGCCATACTGATACGCATGTATCCGAGATTCCATGACTTCCCCTACAGTGACCCGTCAGGATCACTGCCCCCCATCATGGTGTGGTCCGGCCCGATGCCGGCAGCAGGGACGGATTCCCCAGTCCATCCGCACCATGCCATGCCCACAATCCCTTTCCGGGTCAAGACGATTATTCGTTGGACGCGTTCCGCAGCCAGGCAATTCATGGCGTCCGCGTTGACATTGGTTTACAAAAGACCGTAAACTGCTATTGGTTAATCTCATTCGCCAGGATGACGTCAAACCAGCCGGGGGGCCTGTGCAGCGCATCCGCGACCTGTCCGTCAAGAGCAGCCTGTTCCTCGTGGTTTTTGTGGCCGTGCTGCCCACCCTGGCCGTGATCCTCTATGGCGGCTACGTCACGTACCGGCACATGGTGGACGACGCGGCCAAGTCCGCCCTGCGTACCGCCATCAGCCTGGGCGCCATGCAGCAGCGCCACACCGAGGGCGCCCGCCAGCTCCTGAGCACCCTGGCCGTGATGCCCGAGGTGCGCAACCGCAACGTTGCCGTGTGCAACAGCATGTTCGCCAACCTGCTCGCGGCCAACAGGTTCTATGCCAACATCTCTGCCACGGACCTTTCGGGAAACATCGTGGCCGCCGGCGTCACCTCCCCTGCCGTCAACATCGCGGACCGCAAGCACTTCCAGGATGCCCTGCGCACCCGTCGCTTCTCCACCGGCGAATACATGCTCATGCGCACCACCAACGAGCCCGCCTTCGCCTTCACCCTGCCCATTCTCGACACCCTGAACCGGGTGCAGGGCACCCTCAACGCCACCCTCCGGCTCTCGGTCTATGCGCGGCTGATCCAGGACCTCGACCTGCCCCCCGACTCCATCCTGGGCATTGTGGACCATGCGGGCATCCGCCTCTACCACTACCCGGAGAAAGAGACAAATCCCCCCGGCAAGCCCATCGTGCGCAACGTCTGGCAGGCTCTCGCCACAGGGCCGGACGAGGGCACCGTCACGGCCCGCGGATCCGACGGCATGGAGCGCTTCGACGCCTATTCCAGGCTCC
>CAZNSV010000052.1:0-12128 GCA_964575775.1 uncultured Desulfovibrionaceae bacterium | reverse complement strand
CCTGCTGCAGGAGCTGGACCGCAAGCGGGGGCAGTCGGAAGGGTTCGACCTCCCCGTGCGCGTCGTCTGGGGGCTCCCCGCGCCTCGCGAGGTGCGGCTGCGCATGCGCCCCATCCTGCGTCAGGAGCAGTGCACCGGCTGGCGTGGGGTGCTGCTCTTCGACGAGGCCGGTCACGCGTCGCAAGGCTGAGGCCGTACCCCTTCGGACACAACCCAGTCCCAAGTCGTCCACACTTCAGCCGAAACGCACCTTCTCGAAGGTCCAGCTGTTCAGGTCGAAAAAGAGGATGCGCCCCTCTTTGGGGGCGGGCGTCGTGAGCAGCCGGATCGCTTCTCCGGCCTGCAACGAGGCAGCCAGATGCACGCAAGGGCCCTGGGTGCCCAGGGTGTTTTCCGCGCCCTGCTCAGGGCGGGTGCCGCCGAAGAGCAGTTCAGGCCCCGGATCCCCGGGGAAAAAGCTCCCCACACAGCCTCCAGCTCCGGCCACTGCGGCGCTGACCATGGGCAATCCTGCTTGCTGGGCCGCCTGCCAGAGGGCGGGGCGGCTTTGCAGCCCGCCCAGGGCATCCAGCACCAGATCCGCCCCTTGCATCAAATCCAGCATGCGCGGCCCGTCGAGCTGTTCGTGCAGGGCCGTGAGCTCCACGGCGGGGTTGATGCTCGCCACCCGGTCCCGCGCGGCCGCGCTCTTGGGCAGCCCCAGGGTCTCGCGGCGGCAGAGCAGTTGCCGGTTGCTGTTGCTCTCCTCGAATACGTCACCGTCCGCCGCGGAGATGCGGCCCACCCCGGCCCGGGCCAGGAGCTCCAGCACCGTGCCCCCCAGGCCGCCCAGCCCCACCATGAAGACGTGGCCGTCCAGCAGGCGGCGCTGCTGCTCCAGGCTGTAAGCCTTGAAGTTGCGCAGATAGCGCTGGGGGATGATGGCCAGGTCCAGGGCCGCGCGTTCCACGGCCCCGAGGGGCAGCCCCAGTTCTCCGGCAATGGCCACGGCCTGGGCCAGACTCAGGGTGCGGCAGGGCGTGCCGTCCGGGTGCCGATCCTTGGTGGCGACCTGCTCCAGTCGGGGGGGCAGGGACTCCGGTACGAGACGAAACGGGGCTGGAATGGCGTATCCTCGGTGCGTTGCTCGGGGCCTGCGGTTCAGCCGCCGGTGACCAGGGGCACGTAGCCCACCCGGTCCCCGTCCTGGAGTGGGGTATCCCAGGCCGCTTGCTCCCGGTTGATGAACACCAGGTTCACTTCCTCACGGGGGATGCCCAGGCGCTCCCGCAACTCGTCCGGGGATTCGCCGGGGGTGATGGGCACCGGGTTCTCCTCGGGCTGGAAGCGGGCCAGGGTGGAGAGACAACTGACCGTGACCGCTGCTCGCGCTTGGCTCATGACGCTATCCTCCGGCTCTGTGCCCCCACGAACCTGGGTCCGCCCGACGGGATGCTCGGTTCAGGGGGCCGGTGTTCCGGTCTTGCCCGCGTTGGGGCATTCCTGACGCAGGTGACAGATTTCGCAGCCCCCCCGGAAGGGGTAGGGCGTCAGCATGGCGTACTGGCGCTCCAGGGTGCCGCTCTGGTTCCAGGGCACCCCGGCCTGCTCCAGGGCCTGGCGCAGGCGCTGGTTGGGCTTGGGTACCGGGGCGCATCCGGCCTGGGCCACCTCTGGCACCAGATCGCGGATCACGGCCATGAGCATGGCCTGGGCCAGGTTGTTCACGGAAAAGGCCCGGCTGGGCGCCTGTTCCCAGAGCTTTTCGATTTCGGTTTCCACCCCGGCCTCCAGCCAGACCAGGACGTACTGCTCGTTGCCGGTGGCGATGCGCCGCACCCGCAACAGTTCGCGCCAGCGCTGCCAGTATTCGTCGATGACGTTGGCGCTTTCTTCATCCAGGCGGCGGATGCGCGTGATGAGCATGAACTGCTCCATGTCGAAAAGCGGATAGACTTCAATGGGTTCGATGCTGCACTGTGCGGCGTTGCTTTTTTTCTGGCTCACGGGACGCTTTCCTTTGCAGGGGATTTCCGGGAAACCTACCCAGAGCTTACAAGAAATGCAACCGCGTCCGCAGCTTGCTCCCTCAGCGGTTCCGACGGTGGTACCGGCTGGGACGGATCCGGTGCCGTGCGTTTGCGCCGCACGGGCAGTGGCTTGCCAACCTGGGCGAGCTGTGTCAGGTAGCGGCCATGCGGCGGTTCCTCCCCACCCTCGTTTTCCTGCTCCTGTGCTGCCTCTGGGCCCCCGCGGCCGGTGCCATGCGTATCGGCGTGGTGGTGCCGTCCATGCAGGACCTTTTCTGGATCACCTACCTCTCCTTCATGGAGCGCGGAGCCAAGGAACTGGGCATCACCCTGGTGGAGCGCGACGCCCGGAACGAACCCCTCGGCCTGTTGGGGCACGCCCAGGGGCTGGTGGATTCCGGCGTGGACGGGCTCATCTTCACCCCGTGCTGCGGTGTGGGGCCCGAAGTGGTGCGCATGGCCGACAGGGCCGGGGTGCCAGTCATCGCCACTCTGGAGCCCATGCCCGAAATTCCCCCCGGCAGCCTGCAGCACTACCCGGTTTGGGTTGGGGGCGATTACGCCGCCATGGCGGCCAGGACCCTGGAGCTGCTCGTGGCCCGCGCGCCCCGCGCGCCCGACGGTTCGGTGCAGGTGGCCGTGGCGGAACCGGGACTGGGTGTGCCGGGGCGTCTGGAACGGTTGCAGGGGCTGGAGCAGGCCCTGGCCGGGCTGTCTCGGGCGGTTGTGGTGCACCGTCTGCCCCCAGCGGAAAAGGGGCGGCGGACGGGTTCGCCCTTTGCCAGTGAACTGGCCCAGACCCTGGAACGCCATCCGCAGCTGGGCGCTATCTGGTGTGCGGACGCCCCCTGCGCGCAACAGGCCGTACCGCTGCTGCGCTCCCTGGGGCGGGAGCCGGGGCAGGAGGTGCTGGTGGCGGCCATGGACCTGGATGCCGAGAACGTCTACGGATTGCGCAGCGGCGAGGTGGCCGTGGATGCCGGGGGGCACTGGCTGGCCGGAGGCCATGCCCTGGTGCTGCTGCACGATCTGCTGCAGGGGCGGGAGCCGCTGCCGGGGCAGGAGCGCCCCTTCGGTCTGCTGACCCTGACCCGCGAGGAATTGCCCGCCTACGAGAACAACTATCCCCAGGGCTTGCCTGCCTGGGATTTTTCCGCCGTATCCCGTGCCCACCGCGAGGGGCGTCCGGTGGTCCGGGACCTGCGCCTGCACTACTGAACCGGCAAGCGCCCTACGCGGCTCAGGGCAGCCAGACCACGCTTTCCAGCCCCGACATGGCCTTGAAGGGCAGCCCCTTTCCCACACCGTCCAGCACCGCATCCCTGTCCCGCACCACGGCCCCGGCCAGGGCATCCACACCCAGCTCGAACAGGGAAGGGGCGAAGGGCGTGCTCGGCCCCAGCAGGATCACGAAACAATCCGGCCGACACAGGCCCAGGAGCCGGGGCAGGGTGCCGTTGGCCAGGCTGGTGCCGGTGATGGCGGCCACATCCGCCTGGGGCAGCAGCTCGGCACTGAGCCGGGCGGGCAGATCCCCGGGGCGGGGGTGCTGCTCCAGGACCCAGAAGGCGGCGAAGTCGTGGGCCAGACGCTCCACAAACGGAAAGTGCCCCACCACGGCCACACGACGCCCCTTGCCTTGACTGAGGATGAGTTCCTGCCCCTTGAGGGCGCAAGCCGTGGGCGGCGGAGGGAGCAGGGCATTCACCGCCGCCACGGCCAGAGTGCTGCAGAACAGGGGATCGGTAATGCCCAACTCGGGCAGGCTGCGGGGCGCGGCCAGGTGCCGGGCCAGTTCCAGGGCGCACCGTCCCGCCAGAGCGGGAGCAGGCTGGGTGGCGACGGAGCCAGCCGTATGACGCTGGCTGTCCACCCGCGAGGCCAGGCCCAGGCGGACACCAAGGGGCGTGTCCACTTCGAGGGCGACCAGGTGCCCCCCAACGGTGACGGAACGGATAGGGGCGCTGTGAGGCGCGGTTGGGGCCAGACGCTCCAGGTCCTGAAGCACGGCCGCGACCACTGGCTTGTCCTGGGGAGTGGGTGCGTTCCCAACTGGGGGCAGGTTGTCCATGCCCATGCATATACCGCGCCCGGGGGAAGGGGCAAGTTTTTGGTTTTTTTGGTAACATCTGGAATTTGCATAAAATAAGTTTTGCTTTACATCACTCGGGGTTCCAGAGTATATACCTTCGCTTTGATGGTGCCGGCAACCTCGCCCCTGGACCAGCATTGCGGCAAGGAGGGTTTATGGACCAGAAAGACCTTGAATATTTCCGAGAATTGTTGTCGTCCATGCTCAATGACGTGCTGGAAAAGAGCGACGCCACCATCGAGGACATGAACGACACCATCGAGGTGTTCGCCGATCCCGCGGATCGGGCCACCATGGAGTCGGATCGGGCCTTCGTGCTGCGCCTGCGGGACCGTGAGCGCCGCTTGATCAAGAAGATCCAGGGCGCCCTGCAGCGTCTCGAGGACGGCACCTACGGCATTTGCGACGACTGTGGCGAGGACATCAGCGTGCCCAGACTCAAGGCCCGCCCCGTGACCAAGCTCTGCATCAAGTGCAAGAGCAAGCAGGAAGAAGAAGAGAACCTGCGGGGGGATTGACACTTCCCGGAAGGCTGACTGGGGGCTGGCGGCGGATGGCCAGCCCGGCACCCGCACAACGGTGTTCGCATCCGCGTTTGTTCGGAATTTGACACAGGGGGGACCGCCCTCGGCCCAATGGGTCGCGGGGCAGGATGTCCGACCTGCTTGCGGGCTGGTCAGCCCCCCTGCGTAAATGTCCTTGCGGACACCCCTCGGCATCGGGCAGCGTTGCCCCTGGCGTCCCCACTTGCGGGGCGCCACTCCCATCCCCACCAACCCCCGGGCTTATGGACTCCCACCTTTTTCGCCGCCTGGCCGCCGAACTGGAGCCGTTGCTTCAGGGGCGGCGCATCCAGAAGCTCTTCGCGCCGGGCGAGGACGTGCGGACCCTGGACCTGGGGTCAGGGCCTGGGGGGCGGTTCCTGTTGCTGCACTTCGGGAGCAAGGAGCCGCTGCTCTTTCTAGCCCAGGAAAAGCCCCGCAACCCCGAGCACCCCGACGCCGGGATCATGTGGCTGCGCAAACGCCTGCTGGGGCGGCGTCTCCGGCAGCAGCACTGCGACTGGTTCGGCCGCCGTCTGGCCTGGGAGCTCTCCGGCCTCGAAGGCGGGCTGCTGGTCCTGTGTCTCAAGCAGGGGCTCGGACTCCGTGAGCAGCTGCCCGAGGACTGGCCCTCGGCCGAAACCCTGGCTCAGCCCTGGCCGCCCCTCGACCTGGTACTGCGGACCCTGGACGGCCCAGAGGCCCAGAGTGCGGAGCTGTGGCGTCGCAGCCCCCAACTTTCCCCGGCCCTGCGTCGGGTGTTGCCCCAGCTGCCGCCGGAAGGCGCGGCGGCCCTGTACCGTGGTCTGCAGTCCGGTACCGCTGGCGCCTGTTACCTCTATCAGCGAGGCGAGGGCGACAGCGCCCCGGAGGTGCTGCCCTGGCCCTTGCCCGAGTCCCTGCGGCAGGGGCGGGAGCTCTCGGTCCAGGCCACGGCCCTGGAGGCCCTGGCCCAGGCCGGGGCCATGCGCCTCTACGCCGCCCTGGCCAAGGAAGAGACCGGACCGGAGCGCGAGGCTCTCAAGCGGGCCCAGAAGCGCCTCAAGCGGACCCTGGCCAAGCTGGAGCAGGAAGCGGCTCGGCTGCAGGCCCTGGTGACCCTGCGCCCCAAGGGGTTGGCCATCCAGGCCTCGCTCTGGAATCTCGACGGGGGGCGCAAGCTCCACCGTTTGACCCTCCCCGCCCCGGACGGGGAGGGGGAGCTGTGCCTGGACCTGGATCCCGCCCTGACCGTGGCCGAGAACATGGCCCGGTTCTTCCGGCTGGCGGCCAAGGGCGAGCGGGGGCTGCCCCTGGTGAACGCCCGGCGTCAGGCCCTGGAGGAGGAGCTGGCGGCCCTGCGCCCCGGCCAGCTTTCCGCGCGGGACCTGCGGCGCCAGACCCAGCTCGAGGAGCAGCGGGGCGAGTCCCGCACCGGCAAGGTCCGCAAGGAGGCCAAGGAGCACGACCCCTCCCTGCAGCGCTTCCGGACCTCGGACGGGTTCCTGCTCCTGCGGGGGCGCAACAAGGCCGCCAATCACAAGCTGGTCAGCCGGGTGGCCGCACCCTTCGACCTCTGGTTCCACGCCCAGGACGGACCCGGGGCGCACCTCATCCTGAAGCGGGACCATCCCAAACAGGAGCCCCCCCGGCAGAGCCTGCTGGAGGCCGCGACCCTGGCCGGGCTCAAGGGCTGGCAGAGCCGCGACGCCAAGGCCCGGGTCATCTGCGCCCTGGTCAAGGACGTGCGGACCATCAAGGGGGCGGACCTGGGGCGGGTGGCGGTGGACAAAATCCTGGAAGCCTTTCTCGTGCCCCTGGATCCGGAACTGGAAACCCGGCTGCGCGAGGAATGAAGTCGGGTTTGTTTTGACTTCCCTGTCGAATGTATTACAATGCTTTCCGTGCGTCGTGCGAGTGACGGCGCGTTATTCGTCTGTTGCGGGGGGCGGACCAAGGCCCGGGGGGGCCTTAGTCCCGACAGTTCCTGCAACTGTCTGAGCAATCCGGTACCGGAGCTGGTGGACGCATGCGAGGCAAGCAGTAAATCATGGCCGAATGCGCGCAGTTCGAACGCAGTCTGGAGTTCGACGACGCCCTCTTGGCCCGGGACCTCTTCGGTCCGGAGAACGCCCATCTGCAACTGGTGGCCGACAAGAGCGGCGTGGACCTGCAGACGCGGGGCGCCGTGCTGACCCTGCGCAGCGAGGACGAGTCCCGGGTGGCCCTGGTGGCCAATCTGCTGGTGCAGCTCTACGGCCTGCTTAAGGACGGACATCCCATCTACAAGGCCGATGTGGCCCAGGCCCTCAATTCCCTGTCCCGGCAGCCCGGGCTGCAGTTGCGGCACCTGTTCCGGGAGAGTGTGTTCGTCGGCACCCTGAAAAAGAGTATCGCGCCCAAGACCTTGAGCCAGCGGGAATACGTGGAGGCGGTGCGCACCCACGACATGACCTTCGGCATCGGCCCCGCGGGCACGGGCAAGACCTACCTGGCCGTGGCCATGGCCCTGTCCCACCTCATGACGCGCCAAGTCAAGCGGCTGGTGCTCATTCGTCCGGCGGTGGAGGCCGGGGAGAAGCTGGGTTTTCTGCCCGGCGACATGGTGGAAAAGGTCAACCCCTATCTGCGCCCCTTGTACGATGCCCTGCACGAGATGCTGGATTTTCGCAAGGTCAAGGAAATGCTGGATACCGGGGTCATCGAGGTGGCGCCTCTCGCCTTCATGCGGGGGCGGACCCTCAACGATTCCTTCATCATCATGGACGAGGCCCAGAACACCACCCCCGAGCAGATGAAAATGCTGCTGACGCGCCTGGGCTTCGGCTCCAAGGCGGTGATCACGGGGGATGTGACCCAGATCGACCTGCCCCTGCCCACCTATCGGGGGACCGGGCAGCAGTACCGCTCCCCGGAGCAGCGGTCCGGACTGGTGCAGGCCGAGCGTATTCTCAGCGGTGTTGAAGGCTTGGCCTTTGTCCATTTTCACGAACAGGACGTGATCCGGCACCCCCTGGTGCAGCGGATCGTGCAGGCCTATGACCAAAACGAGCGGCAATCCTAAGCCAGCGTCCGCGACGCAGGGCACGGGTCTCCCGACGCCCCGGAGCAAGTGGCAGCGGGCACTTGCGGCCCAGCCCTTCTCGGAGCGAACCCGCAGCGGCGCGCTGTTTCTGTTGGCGGTGCTGGCGGTGTTGAGCGTGCTCGCCGGGATGCGCTTCGAGCCCGCGGTGGTGGTGCTGAGCGTGGGGGAAATCGCCCCCCAGAATATCACGGCCACCCAGGACATGCTGGTGGAGGAAAAAGCCTCCACGGAAGTGAAGCGCGAGGAGGCGGCCCGCAAGCAGCCGCCGGTCTTCGACCTGAGCCTGGAAAAGGCCCGGGGAGTGGAGCACAAGGCCGCCAAGCTGTTCGCCATGCTCAACGAGTCGAGCATCGCCCAACTGGAGCAGGTGCGCTGGCAGATCGCCGAGCAGCTCAACGCGGACGTCAGCCGTCAGACCCTGGCCTTCCTGCGGCTCAACGAGACGCAGAACCTCATTTTCATCCGGATCCTGCCCTGGATCGAGGACCAGATGCGCCGGGGCGTGGTGCTGGACTCGCGGCTGCTGCAGCGTTTCGACAACGGCATCGTGGTGCGCGACGCCGAGGCCGCGGCCAAGGCGCCCCCCGCGGATGCGGAGAAGTACGAGAGCCTGCGTCTGGACACCTATCAGATCCTGGACTTGGCTGGCCTCAAGCGCCGCCTGGACGATTTCCTGCGTCAGGATCTGAACGTGACTTGGCGTTCGCGCAAGGCCCTGGTGGAGTTTCTGGACCCGTTGCTGGAGCCCAACCTGACCATGAACCCGGAGCTGTCCCGCAAGCGGGTGGAGCAGGCTCGGGCCGCCGTGGATCCGGTCTACTACAACATCAAGCGCGGCGAAGTCATTGTCCGGGCCGGGCAACGGGTGGACTCCCACATCCATCTCAAGCTGCAGGCCGTGGCGGCCCAGGAGCAGGAGTCCTTCGAAGTCGTCACGCCGCTGGGCATCTTCCTGCTGGGGCTGTTGTTCTACGTGGCCCTGACCCTGCGCGCCACGGGGCCGCTGTTCAAGGCCCTGCTCAACCGCGACGCCGTGCTCATCGGCTCCATCCTGCTGCTGTTCGCGGCACCGGCCCGGCTGCTCAGCGCCATCGACACGGTCATGGCCGAGAAAGTCCTCTGGGTCACGGCGGAGATGTTCCCCTATTCCTATCCCCTGGCTGGTGCGGCCGGGTTGCTGGCCCTGTTCCTCTCCACCCGGCAGTGCATTTTCTCCTATCTGCTGCTCACGTTCATGACCTGCCAGATGATCGATGCCGGGCTGAACATCTTCCTGTTTTTCTTCCTGAGCTGCCTGTTGCAGATGATGCTCATCAAGCGGTCAGAGACCCGTGCCCAGGTCTTTCGCAGCGTGTTGCCGCTGCTGGGTGGCATGCTGCTGATCTGGCTCGGGGTGCATCTGCTGCAGTTCCAGGGGCTGGCGAGCCTGGGCGTGGAGTCCCTGTTCGTGATGGTCAGCGCCCTCCTGAGCCTGCTGGTGGTCTTTGCCCTGAGCCCCATCGCCGAAATGGCCCTGGGCTACACCTCCCGTTTCCGGCTCATGGAGCTCATGAACCTGGAGCAGCCCCTGCTGCAGGAGCTCATGGTCACCGTGCCCGGCACCTATCACCACTCCCTGGTGGTCTCCAACATGGCCGAGGCAGGGGCCAGGGCCATCAACGCCAACGCCCTGCTCTGCAAGGTGGCGGCCCTCTATCACGACATCGGCAAGATCAAGAACCCGCACTATTTCATCGAGAATCAGTTCTGCATGAAGAACCCCCACGACAAGCTCGCCCCTTCCATGAGCGCGCTGATTCTCATCGCCCACGTGAAGAAGGGGGTGGAACTGGCCACCCAGCACAAGCTGGGGCCGGAGATCACCGACATCATCCAGCAGCACCACGGCCGGTCCGTCATCGCCTACTTCTATGCCAAGGCCATGGACCTGACCCAGGGCAAGGGGCTGGAGACCATCCGCGATGAGGATTTCCGCTACCCCGGCCCCAAGCCACAGACCAAGGAGGCCGGCATCGTGATGCTGGCCGACGCCATCGAGGCCGCGGGCCGCACCCTCACGGATCCCACACCCGCGCGCATCAAGGGGCATATCGACGGTATCACCCGCAAGATCTTCTCCGAGGGGCAGCTGGACGAGTCCCAGCTCACCCTCAAGGACCTGCACCTGCTTTCCAAGGCCTTCGAGCGCATCCTCACGGGCATCTTCCACCAGCGCATCGAATATCCCTTCCAGCGGGCCCGGCAGCAGCCCGGCAAGCCCGACGCCGCCGGAGAATGCAAGCCAGGGCAGCCCTCTCCGGGGCAGGAGCGCCCCCAAAAGCCTGCCCTGCAGGCCCGCCCCAAGGAGCCCCTGGCCGAGGACCTTGCGGAAGGCGAGTCTGAGCTGCGCCTGCGCGGCCCCCTGCAGTGAATCCCCTGATCCGGGTGCGCAAGGCCCAGGGGCTGATGCACCAGTTGCCCTTTTCCCGCAGTGAACTCCACCAGGCCCTGCAAGCCATGGTCGAGGCCTTGGACTGCGCCGGGCGGGAGCTGGAGCTGGAGCTGGCGGACGAGGCCGCCATGGCCGAGCTCAACCTCGCCTTTCTGGGTTGCATCGGCCCCACCAATATCCTGAGCTTTCCGGCCGGGGACGACCCCGGTTCCCCTCTGGGGCAGTTGGTCCTGGCGCCCCACACCATGCAGCGCGAGGCCCTGCTCTACGGCCAGGAGCCCGGCCTGCACACCCTGCGGCTGCTGGCCCACGGTCTGGTACACCTCACGGGGCAGGAGCACGGCCCGGACATGGACGCCATGACGGACGCGGCCCTGGCCGCGGCCTGCGAGGCCCTGGGGCTTCCCGCGCCTGGCCTGGTGGCTTGAATCCGTCAGGGCTTTTCAAACCGTCAATCATTCTGAAGGGTAGTCGCCCCCAGAGCCGTGCACGGCTCGTAGAGCCTGTCGCGCCGCCTGCACAAAGGCGCGAACCAGGGCGGGGTCCTTGCGCCCCCCGAGGCGGGGGCTTTCCAGGCCGGTATGGGCGTCCACCCCGGCGGGGCGTACCGCGGCCACGGCCTGGGCCACATTGGCGGGGGTCAGCCCCCCGGCCAAGAGCAGGGGGCGCGGCGACAGTTCGACCAGGGCCCGGCTTTGCACCCAGTCGTGCACCTGCCCCGTGGCGCCCGTGGCTCCGCTGGTCGGGTCGAAGCTGTCCGTGATGAAGGCGTCGGCAAAGGGTGTGCAGGCCGCCACCTGGGCCGCCAGTTCCTCCGGGGTGTAGCGCCCCACAATGAGACTCTTGATCAGACACAACTCCGGGCGCAAGACCTTGAGCCGCTGCAGCAGCGCGGCATCCGCCGCCGCACCTCCGCAGGCGTGCAGCTGCACGTGTGCCACTCCCAGCAAGGCGCAGAGCGCCAGCAGAGCCTGCGGGTCGGTCTCGTAAGTGATGAGCACCGGGGTGATGCCGGGGGGCAGGGCCGCCACAATGGCCGCGGCCTCGGCCTCGCCGCAGTCGGGGCGGTTCACCGGCAGCCGCAGGGGCAGGCCCAGGGCTCCGGCACCAGCCGCCGCGATCTCCAGGGCCTCGGCCACGTCGTGGACCCCAGCCACCTGGATCAGCCCCTGAAAAAACGTTGCGCAGGGAGGGCTCACGGCAGTGCCTCCTCGGTCAGCACGGTTGCCCGGGGTCCCTGGCGCTGCACGCGCCCCTCCCGGAGCAGCAGGAGGTGGCCGATCTCCGGGATCAGGTCGTCCTGGTGGTGGCTGACCAGCAGCAGGGGCACCTCCGCCCGGGCCACCCGACCCAGAAGTTCCAGAAACAGGGCCCGGGATCCCGCGTCCAGGCCGGAGCAGGGCTCGTCCAGTACCAGCAGGGCCGGTCCCGTGGGGGCGCTTGCCGTGCCGGCCTGACCGGCCAGCATGGCGCGGGCCAGGAACACGCGGCGCTGTTGCCCCGTGGAGAGTCGGCGCAAGGGGCGCTGGGCCTCTCCCCCCAGTCCGAAGGCCTCCAGCCAGGCCAGAGCCAGGGCTTCCTGCTCACGGGAGGGGGCAAAGCCGTGCAGGCCGATGTGCCCCGCACAGCCGCTGAGCGCGGTTTCCAGGGCCGTGGAGTCATAGGGCCAGCCGCCTTGCAGCTCCGGCGAGACCAGGCCCAGGCGCTCCTGCAGCGCGGCGATGGTCTCGCGCTCCCCGGTGAAGCTGCGCAGCACTTCCCCGGCAGGGGCGCGCACCCCGGCGGGATGCAGGCGACCGCAGACCAGGGCCAGAAAGGTGCTCTTCCCGGCACCGTTGGGGCCGAGCACGCCCCAGTGCTCCCCCTGGCGCAGGCTCCAGGTGACGTCCGAGAGGATGCGGCAGCCGTCCTTGTACACGTCCGCGTTGCGGATGGTCAGGAGCTCGGTTCCGGACGGCCTAGCGGGGCGAAAGCTCTTCAGGAGGCGTTC
>CAZNSV010000051.1:0-12221 GCA_964575775.1 uncultured Desulfovibrionaceae bacterium | reverse complement strand
GCCCTCATGGCCGAGCTGGCGGACGGGTTCATCGCCCTGCCCGGGGGCATGGGCACCCTGGAGGAAATCTTCGAGGTGGTGACCTGGGCCCAGCTGGGCATGCACAGCAAGCCCTGCGGCCTGCTGGACGTGGTGGGGTTCTACACCGACCTGGCCAGGTTCCTGGACCACGTGCGCGACGAACGCTTCGTGAAGCCCGAACACCGCAGCATCCTCATGAGCGCGCAAGAACCCGGCGCGTTGCTGGACCTCTTTGCCTGCTACGCGCCGCCAACGGTGACCAAGTGGATCCGCGCCACGCCGGAAGAGGCCGCCCCTCCGCAGCGCTGCGTCCAGGAGGTTGGGAGCGCCTGAGTCGCAGGGATGCCCCCGAGACGACCAGGCCCGCGCCTCAGCAGTGGGGGGAGCGGGGAATGACCAGACAGGTGGGGCAGATATGCCCGTCCAGTTCCAACGCGAAGAGCGACTGGGCGATGAAGTGCACGCACTGTTCGTGCCCCTGAACGGCAGCGCAATAGGCGGTGATCATCCGCTGCAGCTTTTCGTGTTGCAGTTTTCCGAACTTGCTGTAGAAACTACAGTTATCCCGAATGGGGCACATGCGCCTCTCCCCCGGTGGTCCGCGCCGGTTGCCACCGACACAGCCTCTGATTATTTTTCAAACCAATGTATCGCGAACCAACCCATAGCGCAACCGAAGCCGGGCGTATAAAAACGGCAATCGCCCCGCCCCCTCCGGCCACGTTGACCGACACCCGCCGTCCCGGTCTCGTACGCCTGGGGGGGCGCATCTGCGTCATGGCCCTGGAAGCGGTCTGGGCCTTCAAGCTGCGCGGCGTGTTCGTGGCCCTGGCCGTGGCCCTGGGCATCGCCTCCCTGTCCCTCATCGTGGCGGCGGTGGACGGTGCCCAGAACAAGGCCCGGGAAATCGTGCAGTGGTTCGGGCACGACACGGCCTTCATCCTCGGCGGCGACATCCGCAGCCGCGCCGTGGGGCAGCGCAGCATGACCCTGACGCCCCGCGACGCCGAGCAGCTGCGCCTGTCCCTGCCCGGTGCCTCCCTGGTGGTGCCCATGCGCTCCAAGCGCAGCCTGCGCATCAAGCACGGCGCCAACAACGTGGTCCTGCCCGTGGTCATCGGCGCCACGGAGAACTATGCCTCGGCCTGGAACTGGCCCATCGCCCAGGGGCGCGACATCACCCGGCAGGACGTGGAACGCGGCGCCAAGATCGGCCTCATCGGCCACACCCCGGCCCGGGCCCTGTTCGGCGACGTCTCCCCCCTGGGGCAGACCGTGTTCGTGGACAACCTCCCCATACGCATCGTGGGCGTGCTGCTCTATCGCGGCAGCACCACCGGCGGAGGGGGCGACGTGGACGACCGCCTGATCATCCCCCTGACCACCCTGACCCAGCGCTTCAACCTGGACCGCAACTACTACCAAGCCCTGCGGGTGAAGTTTTACGAGCCCGACTACATGGCCGCCCACACGGAGAACCTGCGCTCCCTGCTGCGCCACCTGCACGGCCTGCAGCCCGGTCAGCCCGACGACTTCAGCATCATCACCGCGGACGAGATCCTCAAGTTCCTGTCCATGCTCACCGGCTCCCTGGTGGTCTTCCTGGGGGTCACGGCCTCGGTGGCCATCCTGGCCGGAGGCTTCGTGCTGGCCAATCTCTTCTACCTCAGCGTCTCGGAACGCACTCGGGAGGTGGGGCTCAAGAAGGCCCTGGGCGCCAAGAACTGGACCATCACCGCCCAGTTCCTGGTGGAGGCGCTGCTGCTCACCCTCGTGGGGGCGCTGCTGGGTCTGGGACTGGGCGTGGGCCTGGCCAAGGCGCTTTCCAGCCTGGAAATCCTGGAAATCCGCCTCTCGGAGCGCATCGTGATCCTGGCCTTTGGCGCGGCCCTGGTGGTGGGGGTGGTCTTCGGCCTGCGTCCGGCCCTGCGGGCCGCCCGCCTGAACCCCATCGAGGCCCTGCGCGGGGGGTAGGGGCAAAAAAACACCGGGCCCCGCAAGGCCCGGCACAAGGTATCTCGTTTCGCACGGCAGGGGACCACTCCCCGGCCATCGCTTGCGCTGCTTCCTACAACACCTTCAGGGCCGCCACCACGGCCAGGACCACGGCCAGCATGGCCCCCATACGCACGGTGAGCTTCACTTCCAAGTCCTTGATGGAGCCCTGCAGGTCGGACTTGGCCAGCCCCAGTTCGGCTTTGAGCAGCTCGATATCGGCCTTGGTGGCCAGTTCATCCTTGCTGCGAGACTCCATGGCTTCAAATGCCTGGATGATAGGCCCAGCCTTGTCTGCACCAAAAGCCCCTTCGATGGCCCTGATTTGTTCGAAATTCAGCATGGTTATTCCATGGCACCTACAAGGAAAAAAGTCAAGGACTACCGAGCAAGGAATAGCAACTCATTGAACTCTGCCATGATGCCCCTCCCCTCTTCCACGCATCTCCCGCAAGGCCGCATCCAGTACCCCGCGTTCAAGGCAAGACTCCATGAAAAGCTGGATGCTTTCGCGCAACGCGGCAATTGCGGCCTCCTGCGTGGCACCTTGCCCCGCAAGGTCAAGCTCCTCGCACACCGCGACCACCCACTCCCTGCGCTGCCGAATTTCATAGGGAACCTTAAGGCGGATATCAAGATCGAGCATACTTTTTCCCTCACCATGCATAGCTAGAGCATATTAACTTTGAAAAAGTTTAAATCCTCTTATGCAGTGCCCTGAAACAATGTTCCATTGTTTCAGGGCAGAGCCTTGTTTCTAGGCGAAACTGCACTAGCGCGCTGCGGCGGACTTTCCATTGCAGACTCTCCGTTGAGCCCGCCTCTCAGCGACGAGAGTATCGCCCCCTACGGCATCCCGATCATGTCGCTGCGGGTCAGCGTGATCACCCGCTGCGTGCCCGGGCCGGTCTCCAGCAGGTGCACCGTGGCCTGCTCCTTGTAAAGGTCTTCCGCAGAGAGGCAGTCCACGGGCAGGATCACCTGCAGCCCCCGGAATCCTGCGGCCGTGGCCGTGTGCAGCACCGCGCCGTGGGCCGCCGTGCCGGTCACGATCACGGTCTCCACGCCCTTGTCGGTCAAAATCCGCTCCAGATCCGTCTTCCAGAACTTGTCCACGCTGGACTGCACCACCGGCTCACCGTCCAGAGGCGCGGCCGGGGGCAGGATGCTCTCCTTGGTACCCCGGGAGGTCAGGCTGTGCACCACCGTCAGGCCGGCGGCCCGGGCGCGCTCCAGCAACGCCGCGATGCGCGGCACGGTGTCCAGACAGCGGGGGCGGCGTTCGGCATTGCAGGTCAGCTCCTCGATGTCCAGGACCAGCAGCGCCGTCTTGGCCGGGTCCACACTCACTTGGGCCAGGGCCAGGGCCTGGGGCGCCTGCACCTGCCCCCACAGGGCGTCGATGGAACCGGCGCCCGCCTGCACGGCCACCGGGGCGGACCAGAGGAACGTTGCCGTCAGCATCAGGGCCGTGATCAGGTACCGCATGCTCCACCTCCCGTGGGGGCCTCCCGTCCGCAAGACGGCAGGGCTGCCGCGACCGCCGGTTGCGGCCACGCTTCGCTTTGCGGTCATCTTAGCTCGCTGCGGCACCCTGTCAACACATTCCGCCCCCTTCACGCTCTGTTCTGGCTCTTCCAGACGCCCCACAGCACGGCGCAGGCGGCCAGCAGTTGCACGGGGGTCAGGGCCTCGCCCAGCAGCAGCCAGCCCAGGGTCACCGCCGCCACCGGCACCAGGTTGATGCTCGCGGCGGCGCGTCCGGCGCCCATGCGGCTCATGCCCCAGTTGAAGAAGCTGAAGGCCCCCAGGCTCACGCAGCTGCCCAGGTAGAGCATGGTGAGCGGCAGCGCGACCCCGCCGGTCAGTGCCGCCAGGGGGGCGGAATCCGTCGCCAACAGGGGCAGGATGCCGGGCGAGAAGAAGAGCAACCCGGCCAGGACCTGCAGGGCCGTGAGCCCCCAGGGGGAGTAGCGGCAGCAGAGCCTCTTGACCAGCAGGAGGTTGCCCGCCGCGCAGGCCATGGCCCCCAGTTCCATGAGGTTGCCCAGCAGCGGCGCGCTGGCGCCCCCGCTTTCGCCTCCAGTCAGGGAGAGCACCACCACCCCGGCGGCGGCCACGCCGAGCCCCACGAAGGTCCCCCCCCGCACGTGCTCGTGGAGGAACAGCCAGGCCCCCAGAGTCACCAGCAGGGGCACCGAGGCCGAGATGACCCCGGCCTGGGACGAAGTGGTCAACTGCAGGGCGTTGGATTCCAGGAGGAAGTAGAGGCAGGGCTGCAGCAGCACCATGGGCAGCAACAGGCGCCAATCGCCGCTGCGGTAACTGCGGCGCAGCGCCCGCAGCAGTGCGGGCAGGAACGGCGTCAGGACCAGGGCGGCGGTGAGCATGCGCAGCCACATCATGGTGGCCGGTGGCAGAACCGCCACGGCCACGCGCATGGCGGCAAAGGAACTGCCCCACAACAGTACGGCGGCCAGAATGGCCACCACGGGCCAGAACTCGACCAGCCCGCGCCCGGTCAGGGCCTGGCCGGGGCGGGCCGTCAGTGTCGCTTCGCAGTCGTGCATCGTCGTCTCCTTGTCTGCCCAGGCGGGCGGAATGTTGTCGTTGGCGTTGCGGCATGCGGAGGGCAAAACGGCAAGGGGCTCCCCGCGACCTGCAGCCACCCTAGCCCCTGGTCAGGGGCGGGTATTGGAGGATCTTGCGGCCGGGTTTGGGGGCTCTCAGAGCCAGAGGTACTGGCAGGGGGTCACGCCGGTGGTCTTGCGAAAGACGTGGGTGAAGTGCGCCTGATCCGTGAAGCCGCATTCCTGGGCCACCTGGACGATGGGCAGACCGCGCTTGAGCAGGGTCCGGGCCAGTTCCACGCGGCGCTGGGTGCGGTATTGATGCGGCGAAAGCCCCACCGCCCGCTTGAAGACTCGCAGGAAATGGTAGCGGCTCAGGCCCGCGGCCCCGGCCACCTGCTCCAGGGAGAGCTTGTCCGCCAGGTTGGCGTCCAGGAACTCCTTGGCCCTGGCCACGGCCCGGTCTTCGTTTCCGGCCCGGATGCCGCGCCCCAGCAGGGCGTGCTCGTCCAGGAGCCGGGAAAAGGCCGCGGTGCAGAGGCTGTCCTTTTCCAGGGGCTCGGCTCCGGGCTCCAGCACCAGGCGGCTCAGGCAGCGCATCAGCCCCCAGGCCTGGGGATCGGGCAGGATCAGACAGTCGAACATGGGGTAGTCCGGATCCTTCTCCGTCAGCTCGCCGGCCAGGCGACGCAGCTGCTCCACCCCGAGGTAGACCATGCGGTAGGTGTTGCTGTGCCCGGGGCGCGGCTGTCCGGAGTGCACCTGGCCGGGGGCGATGAGGGCCAGCTCGCCCGGCGCCACGAAGGCCTCGGGCCGCTGCAACCCCAGGCAGTAGCTGCCGCCCTGCTCCATGACGCCGATGGCGTACATGGTCTCGTGGAAGTGGTCCGGAAAGGCGTGGGTGCTGTTGCGCACCAGGCAGCTCTCCAGGGTGGGCACGTCGGGGTCATGCACGTATTTGACGTCGTGGGAAGGCTTCATGGCGTCACGGCTCGCGGCTGGAGGATTCGGATGGTTCTGACTAGCCGCCCCCTGGGGCGGGGTATTGCAAAAAATTGCTGCCCCCTCGAAAGGCTGGACGCTACGCCAATCGGGGGCGGAAAGGAAGAGGAGTGCGGCGAAGGGGCAAAATCCTTGCAACCACCTGGAGATTGACCCATAGTCATCTTTGCGTCGCTTCCGACGGCAAACACCGCGAACCGCAGCAAAGGAGCGTCTCCCTTGGGTTTCAGCGTCAAGCAGATCCTGCACAACAAGGCCAAGTACGTGATTCATCTGGAAACCGAGCCCGGCCTGGGTTGCACGGAACCGGCCGCCATCGGACTGGCCGCGGCGGCGGCCGCCTCGCTGCTGCCGGAGCGTGAAATCCGCGCCCTGCGCCTGAGCACCGACCCCAACATCCACAAGAACGCCATGGGCGTGGTCATTCCCAATTCCGGGGGCCGGGCCTCCATGGCCCTGGCCGCGGCCATGGGCGCCGTGGGCGGCGACCCCAAGCGCAAGCTGCAGATCTTCGCGGACATCGGCGCCGCCCAGCTGGACGAGGCCCGCCGCCTGGTGGAGGCCGGGCAGGTAACGGTGGACATCGCCCCCGGCAAGAGCGGCCTGTACGTGGAGGCCGTGGTGCAGAGCGCGGACCACGAGGCCCGGGCCGTGATCGAGACGCGGCACGACCATATCGCCGCGCTGTTCCTCGACGGGCAGGAGCTCAAGGACGCCCCTTTGCTGGAAGGCGAGCAGCGTCACACGGAAAACGATTTCGCGGACCTGGAGTCCTGGCTCCTGGACCTCAGCCTGGAGCAGATTTTCGGCCTGCTGGACAACCTGGACCGCGAGGACCTGGAGTACCTGCGCCAGGGGCTGCAGCTCAACCGCGAGCTGGCGGACTACGGCCTGCAGTACGGCCCAGGACTCGGGGTGGGGCGCTCCCAGCTCTCGCTGCTGCGCCAGGGGCTGCTGCGCAAGGACATCTCCCTCTGGGCCGGAATCTACACCGCCGCGGGCATCGACTCACGCATGGGCGGGGTGAGCCTGCCCGCCATGACCCTGGCCGGGAGCGGCAACCAGGGCATCGCCGCGGGCATGCCCATCGTGGCGGCGGCGGGCTTCGCCACCCTGGAGGACGAGGAGGTGCTGCTCAAGGCCGTGACCCTCAGCTACCTGGTCACCTGCTGCGTCAAGGCCCGGGTGGGGCGGCTCTCGGCCATCTGCGGCAGCGCCGTGGCCGGAGGCGCGGGCGCGGCAGCCGGGGTGGCCTATCTCCTGGGCGGCACGGTGGACAAAATCGGCGGGGCCGTGACCAACCACGTGGAGTGCAGCGCCGCCCTGATCTGCGACGGCGCCAAGACCAGCTGCGCCCTCAAGGTGGGCGAGGCCGCGGCTTCGGCCGTGAAGAGCGCGCTCCTGGCCCTGTCCGGCACGGTGGTGCGCCCCACGGACGGCATCGTTGGGGGCAGCGGCGAGGAGTCCATGCGCAACCTGGGCCGCATCGCCAGCGAGGGCCTGGGCGCCATGGATCCCGTGATCCTGGACATCATGCTCAAGAAGTGCCCCTGATCCGAGGACTCGAAACGCAGAGCCCCGACACCACAAGGACGACACCATGCCCCAAGAGCGCCTGCCCGTCTTCACCGTCTCGCTCATGGTCACCGGCAACCTGCTGGGCGCGGGCATCCTGGCCCTGCCCGTGAACCTCGGCCCGGCGGGCCTGCTCCCGGCCATGGCGGGCATCTGCCTCATCTGGGCCCTGATGCTCGCCTCCAGCTTCATCCTGGCCGACCAGAAGGAGCTGACCAGCGGCGAGGCCGGGGGGCTGCCCTCCTTCTTCGCCCTCAAGCTGGGCCCCACGGGCTCCTGGCTGGCCGTGGGCGCGGACCTGATCATCCTCTACGGCGTGCTCACGGCCTACCTGGTGGGGGTCTCCTCCATTCTGGTGCACCTCTTCGACCTCGCCTCGGGGCGCCTGGTGACCCTGGCCTATTTCGCCGTGGCCGCCACCCTGGCCACCTTCGGCTCGGCCCTGTTGCGCAGCTGCAACGCCGTGATCATGCTGACCATGTTCGCCTCGTTCCTCATCCTGGTGGGCATGATTCTGCCCCACGTGGAGCCGGCCAGGGCCCTGCCCATGCAGTGGGGCTACCTGCCCGTGGCCCTGCCCGTGGTGCTCACGGCCTTCCTCTACCACAACCTCGTGCCCACGGTCTGCCGGGAGCTCAAGAACGACCGCCGCGCCATTCGCCGGGCCATGTTCTACGGCTCGGCCGTGGGGCTGGCCATGAACCTGCTCTGGACCCTGGCCGTGTTCTGCGCCCTGCCCATGAGCGGCGACGCCTCGGTGAGCCTCCTCACCGCCCTGGAGCAGAACCTCCCGGCCACCATCCCCCTGGGCAAGCTCCTGGGCTCCAGCTTCTTCACCGACACGGCCCTGATCTTCGCCGTGCTCTCCATGACCGCGGCCTTCATGGCCAACGGCACGGCGCTGTGCGACTTCCTGCGCGACCTGCTGAGCAGCAGCTTCCGGATGCAGAGCCCGCGGCTGGTCTGGGTCTTGTCCTTCCTGCCCCCGCTGGTGGTGTCCCTGGTCTACCCCGACGTGTTCCTGGTGGCCATGAACATCGTGGGGGGCGTGGGCGTCTGCATCATCTTCGGCATCCTGCCCAGCCTGCTGTTGCTGCGCGGCCCCGCCCAGGGGCGCACCAGGCTCCTGGGCTGGACCCTGCTGCTGCTCTTCGCGGCCATTCTGGTCTTCGAGCTGGGGCAGGAATTCGGCCTCACGGGCATCCATCCGGACGTGGAATACTGGCAGGTCCAACCCCTGGGCGGCTGAGCCTGGGCGCGCGCCCGGCCAGCGGTATGGCGTCTGGCGATCCGGGCCCGCCCTCTCAGGCCGGGGCCCGGGTCAGCAGCAGGAACAGGCAGGGCACCACCAGCAGCGCAATCCCGGTGGCGGCCAGCAGCCCGAAGATGATGGCCAGGCACAAGGGCGCCCACATGGGGCTGGACAGGGCCAGGGGCACCAGCCCCGCCACCGTGGTCACCGTGGTACTCACGATGGGGCGCAAACGCTGGGCCGCACCGTGGGCCGCCGCCTCCCGCACGCCCTCCCCGCCCCGCAGCCGCAGGTTCATGGTCTCGATCATCACGATGGCGTCGTTGACCACGATGCCCACCAGGGAAATGACCCCGATCATGGCCGGAAAGGAAAAGGGCATGCCCAGGGCGTAGAACCCCCCGAAGGTCCCGATGAGGGCACAGGGCACCGAGAACATGATGATCAAGGGCTGGCTGAAGGAGCCGAACTGCAGGGCCAGGGCCGCAAAGACCAGGAACATGGCCACCCCCAACATCAACCCCGCGGACCCGTAGGTCTCGGCCTGGGCCTCGGCCTCGCCCCGAAACCGGTAGCGCACGTCGTGGGGCCAGCCCTCCTGGAGCCGTTGCAGCTCCGGTTCCAGGTCCCCGAGAATCTGCCCCCCGTGCGGCCCGAGGTCTTGGCCAGCACCGTGGGAGCGCAGCCCCTCGGCATGGGTGATGGCCAGGGGTGCCCGGTCCACCACCTCCTCCACCAGGGGCCAGAAGGCCACTGTCCGCCCGTCGGGGCGGAAGGCCCGCAGCAGCACCAACTCCTCCAGTTCCGTGGGCCCACCCGGCGCGCCCTGGCGCCCGGCCCAGGCCGTGCCCACCCGGATGTCCATGTCGTCCAGCACCCCCTCCCGGGGAAAGGTGCCCACCTTCTCGTCGGCCATGGCCAGCCGGATCTGCCGCGCCAGGGACTGATGCCCGATGCCGTGAAAATCCAGGGCCTCGCGGTTGGGCAGAATCTTCACGTCGGGGCGCGCCGGGCCCAGGGTGTCCCGCACGTCCGTGGCGCCCGGCACCCGGGCCAGGGCCTCCTGCACCTGCAGGGCGATGCCGCGCAGCACGTCCAGGTCGTCCCCCACGATCTCCACCTGCAGCGGGTCCTCGGTGGTGGAACCGCCCAGCTCCGGCGTCAGCACCAGCAGGCTGCCCGGAAAGGCCCGCAGCCCCTGCTCCAGTTCGCGCCGCAGCTCCGGCAGATAGGCCCAGGCCGGGCGCTCGCGCTGCTCCAGGGGGGTGAAGACCGCGGAAAACCCCACCAGGTACTTGTCCTCTTCCGGGGTCAGGGCCTCGCCGATGGAGTTGCGCGACAGGGGGCTCTTCTTGCCCGCGAAGGCCACCACACTCTCCAGATAGGGCTTGGGGCGCAGGATCTCGCCCAGGGCCTCGGCGGCGACGCGGGCCTCCTGCAGGGTGGCGTCCGGCGCCAGTTCCACGGTGATGCCCAGGTTGCGGCCGTCGGTCTTGGGATAGAGCAGGCTGGGCAGGCGGCTCGCGGCCCCCAGCGACAGGACGAAGAGCAGCAGCGCGGCCAGGCTGACCCCCAGGGACGTGCCCTTGTTGCGCAGCCCGGCCCGCAGGCTCCAGCGCGCCAGGGCCTCGGAGGCCCGCTCCGTGATCCGATCCACCCGGGTCTTGCCCGGAGCCCGCTGTCCGCGCCCGAAAAAGCCCCTGGCCAGGGGGATGTCCACCAGGAGGGCAATGAGAAAGCTCATGACCAGGCAGGTGATGGCCGCCACCGGAATGACCCGGATGAACTTGCCGTCCACCCCGCCGATGCCGAACAGCGGCGCCAGGGCCAGGATGGTGGTCAGCTGTCCGATGAAGGCCGGCATGGCGTAGGTCCGCACGGTGCGCAGGGCCGCCCCTTCGAAGGACAGCCTGTCCACGAAGACCCCCTCGTGCAACCCCTCCATCATCAGGATGAAGACGTCCACCAGGAGCCCCAGGGCCAGCACCATGCCGATGATCACCAGCTCGTTGAGGGTGAAGCCCAGGAAATAGATGACGCCCAGGGCGCCCAGGAAAGTCAGGGGGATGGAGAGCCCGGCAATGATGGCCTCGCGCCAGGAGAGCATGAAGAAGAGCACCACGAACACGCAGAGCATGGCCTGCCAGCCGTTGCTCACCACCTCGCCGATCTTGTCCCGGATGATCACCGACTGGTCCGAGGTGATGCGGTACTCCAGCCCGTGGGGCCACTCCAGGCTCCCGGAGAGCCGGGCCAGCTCGGTCTTCACGGCCTCGATCACGGCCAGGGTGTCCGCGCCCGGGGCCTTTTGCACGGCCACGTCCACGGCGGGGCGGAACCCCCCGCCCGAAAAGCTCACCCGGACCTGGCTGGTCTCGCGCTTCAGGTCGCGGCGCACCTGGGCCACCTCGGCCAGGCGCACCACCCGCCCCGAGGCCGTGCGCGCCACGGGCAGGGCCGCCAGGTCCGCGAGCTCCCGGAACCGTCCGTAGAAGCGCACCTCGCCGCTAAAGTCCGGAGTCTCGATGGTATCCCAGGGCAGGTCCAGGTTGGCGTCCTGGATCTTCTCCACCACCTGCTCCGGCGAAAGCTGCAGGGCCAGCAGACGCTCCTGCAGCAGCTGCACCAGCACCACCTCGTCGCGCAGGCCCGAGGCGTCCACCTTGCGGATGCCCGGCACCCGCTCCAGGGTCTTCTGCACCAGCCGGGCGCCCCGACTCAGGGCCTGGTCCGGCAGCTCCCCGCCCAGGGCCACGGTGAGGATGGGAGTGTCGTTCACCGAAACCTGCTCGATCACCGGCCGCTCGGCCTGGCGCGGCAGGTCCGGCAGGGCGTCCGCCACCTTTTCGCGCAGCAGCTGCATGGCCTCGCCCAGCTGGGCCTCGGCCCGGAACTCCACGGCCACCACGGAAAACGAGTTGAACGAGGCGCTGCGCAGACGCTTGAGCCCCTTGAGGGTCTTGAGCTTCTTCTCCAGGCGGTTGGTGATCTCCTTCTCGATGGTGGCCGGGTCCGCGCCGGGCCAGCTGGTGGTCACCGTGGCCTGGGCCAGGGCCAGGTCCGGCACCGACTCCCGGACGATGTTCAGCACCGCCACCAGCCCCACCAGGATGCAGGCCGCCACGAAGAGCAGGGCGAACAACGGGCGCAGGAAGAAGAAACGCGCCGCTGCCGAAGGTCCGGGGGCCTCCACCCCATGCTGGGGGGCGTTCATTGGACTGCCCCACCCCGGGACTCGGCCGGTTCCCCGCTCGGCACGTTCTCGACGATCTCCACGATCTCCACCGGAGCGCCGTCCGTGAGCCTGTGCCGTCCGTCCGTAACCACCAGCTCCCCTTCCGCCACCCCAGCCGCCGCCTCCATGGCCGTGAAGGAGGAGACGCCCTCGGTCACCCGGCGCAGCTGGGCCCTGCTCAGGGCCGGATCCACCACAAAGACGTGGGGCTGGTTGTCCTGGAAGAGGTAGGCGTCGTAGGGCAGGGCCAGGGCCGCCTGGTTCTCGTGCACCACGATCCAGCAGAACACGAACATGCCGTCGCGCAGGGGCAGGGGCGCCTCACCCTGCCGCTCCACCCGCACCGTGACCCGCACGGAGCGCCCCCCGGGGTTGATGGCCGGGTTCACGGAAAAGACCCATCCCGAGAGGGGCCAGGCCCCGCCCTCGGCCGCGTAGCGCTTCAGGTCCGCGCCCGGCGCCACCAGCACCGGCTGCCCCTCCCGCACCCGCAGGGCGTCGAAGGCCGGGACGTCCACCGTGATCTCGAAGGCCGAGGTGTCCAGCACCACCATGGGCACGGTCTGCAACA
>CAZNSV010000050.1:0-12243 GCA_964575775.1 uncultured Desulfovibrionaceae bacterium | reverse complement strand
GGCCAGAATCCTGGCCCAGCGCACCGAAACCGTGCTCGAGCGCTGCCTCTGGACCTCGGTGGGGCTCAACTCCTCGCTGCTGGTGCTGGCCGGTGCCGGATACATCCCCGCTGTGGTTTCCGCGGCGGTCCACAACGGCGGCACCCTCGGCGTGCTGGGCTACGCCCTGCTGCACGGCAGCGCGCCCACTGACGTGAACCTGGAACTCGCACAAGGAACGATGCATGAACCTGCCCCTTGCCCATGCGCCCTTTGATGTCCCCCTGATCTTTGCCCAGGTGCGGGGCGCTGCCCTGGCGCGGCGTTTCGCCCGGCTGGGTCTGACGCCCGGGGACCTGGTCACGCGCCTTTCCGAGGAGTCCCGTGCCACGCCGGTCCGCGTCCGCACGCACAAGGGCGAGGCGCTCCTGGCGCCGGGCATGGCCGCCAAGGTCATCGTGCACCACGACGACGGCCACAAGACCTCGGTCATTGAAATGCAGCCCAGCGAAGAGGGGCACGTGGAGGGGCTGGTCTGCGGCACCTCACTGGAACGGGGGCTGGCCGTGCTGGGCATCCGCGAGAACGACCGCATCACCCTGCTGCGCCGTGTCCCGGCCATGGACTATCAGGCCTTGCTGGCAGGGGGGCGCCTGCTGCTCCCCGTGGGCGAGGCGGCCAAGCTCTGGGGCACCATAGAGGGGCGGGAGCTGCAGTTCGCCATGGCAGGCAAGGGGCAGCCCTTTGGCATCACCGAACTCCTGGGGGGGCACAACGCCAATGCCCAGCTGGAACGGCGCGGCCTGGTGCCAGGACAAACCCTGGTGCTTGAGGCGGTGCGCCCCTCTGCCAGTGCGGGCGCGGACCCGCGCCAGACAACGGTGCTGAGCACCCCCTCCGGCCTGCGCCTGCCCCTGCGGCCGGACATGGAGGCCGCGGTGATCGTGCGCGTGCCCTGAGCCCCCTGCGCGGCTACTGCACCTCCGGCGGGGCTTCGGCGGGCAGGCGGATGAGGAAGGTGGTCCCGGCCCCAGGCTGGCTGGACACGGAGATCGTGCCCCCCAGTTTCTGGATGATGCCGTGGCAGATGGACAGCCCCAGGCCCGTGCCCTTGCCGGGCAACTTGGTGGTGAAGAAGGGATCGAAGATCTTCTCCAGGTTTTCCTTGGGGATGCCGATGCCGGTGTCCGACACGGACAGGGACACGCCATTGTCCCCGCCCTCGTTCCTGGCCGTGTGCACGGTGATCTTGCCGCCCTTGGGAATGGCGTCGATGGCGTTGTTGATCAGGTTGAGCAGCACCTGGCGCAGGAGGGAGGGCTCGCTGTGGATGATGGGCAGGTCATCACCGAAATCCTTGGTGATTTCGATGTTGCTCAGGGTGGCCTCACGCTCGCGCATACTGACCACATCTTCCACCAGGGCATTGAGGTTCACGTCCCGGATGGCGGAATCCATCTTGCGGGCAAAACTCAGGAGCTTGTGGGTGATCTCCCGGCAGCGTCCGGCCTGGGTCACGATTTCGCGCAGGGAGTCCTGGAACTCCTCCATCTCCGGGAACTGGGACAGGGAGTCGCGCTTGAGCAGGTCCTGCATCCAGCCCGCTTCCTCGCCGATGATGGCCAGGGGGTTGTTGATCTCGTGGGCGATGCCGGCCGAGAGCTGCCCGATGGCGGCCAGCTTCTGGGACTGGATCATCTGGTCGTCGATGAGGTGCTTCTCCTTGTCCAGCCTCTCCAAACGCCGCTGCAGGATGCGGATGGTCCAGGCAGCGGCCGCGATGACGAAGACCATGCCCAGGGCGAAGATCAGGCTGAAGGTCTTGAGCTTGGTGGTCCAGATCTGCCGCACCTCGCGCTCTTCCTGCTGCACCACCAGGAACCAGTCCGACTTGGTGCCGAGCCGGGACACGGTGAACAGGATTTCCACCCCCTGCCGGACCCGGCTGGACAGCCCGTTCTCGTCTCCGGACACCACCTCCACGATCTCCGGGTCCACCGGGCGCAGGATGCTGCCGTACATCATGGAGCGGGTCTGCAGGTACCCGTCGGGATTGAGGATGAAGACCTCCCCGGTGCGGCCGAAGCGTTCGCTGTCCAGGATGGAGCTGAAGAGAAAGGCGCTGACCGTGGCGCGCAGGACCCAGACCTGGTCCCCGGTCTGACGCCGCACCGCGATGACGAAGTGCGGCGAGCGGCGGTAGCCCAGGAACACGTCGCTGATGATCTGCCCCTTCTCCATGACCTCCTGGAACCAGGGCTCCTGGCTGTAATCCTTGTCCATCAGTTCGTGGGGGCCGGCATAGGCCAGGTGGCGTCCGTCCGCACCCAGCACGCCCATGTCCTCGAAGATGTGATCAAAATTCCGATCCGAGGTGGCGAACACGGTGTCCAGCACGCCCGGGGTGCGCAGCTGATCCAGGGTGTTCATGTCCGCCACCATGTTCACCACCCGGGCCAAGTCCCCGATATGGAGGTCGATGATGGTCTCGTATTTATGGGACAAAAGCTGGAAATACTCCGCCGAGCGGGCCGCGATCTCCTTGTCCATGTCCTTGAGGGCGTAGGCAAAGGCCAGGAACCCCACCAGCATGGCCGGGAGGGTGGAATAGAGCAGCACCGTGAGGATGAACATCTTCTTCTTTCTGTTCAACACTAGATTGCCCATGGCGAGTCCTCTTGTTGCGTGCGGCGGCAGCGCGTGGAGGGGTTGGGGGCAGACCGCGGCGAGCGCTGCCGGTGCGGACGGCGGCAATTCCGTGGCTGGGCGTTGGGACGCGTCACTCCTGCTCCTCCTGCTGTTGGCGGGCCTTTTCGAGGCGCCCCATGCGCAGGGCATGGGCACTGCGGATGGTGTCCACCAGCACGTCCAGGTCGCAGGGTTTCATGAGATATTCGAAGGCGCCCATGCGCAGGCCTTCCGTGGCCACGTCGATGGAGGTGTGGCCGGTGAGCAGGATGACCTCGATGTCCGGCTGCAGTTTCTTGATCTCTGCCAACATCTCCAGCCCGCCCACGCCCGGCATTTTCACGTCCAGCACCACCACGTCGGTGCAGCGGTCCTGAATGGCCTGCAGTGCGTCCAGTCCACGGTTGACGGAGGCCACGTCGATATTGCGACGCTTGAGGCGCTTGCTGAGGGTTTGCAGAAAGCGCTCCTCGTCGTCCACCAGCAGCACCCGCGGTTGCGCGTCGGGGCTTGTGCAGGGTTCCATCTCGCGTCCTCCTCGGCCATCCGGGCCGGGGTGTGGGTCATCACTCTCCGACCAGGGAGTGCACCAGACTGGCCAGGATCTTGAGCAGAACCAGTCCGCCGATGCAGGCGGGCCAGAACCACCACTTCTTCATGAAACTGGGGTTCCAGGCGTTCTTGCCCCTGGGCAGATGATGCAGGGCCTTGAAAGGCCGAAATTCCTCTTTTTCTTGCTCAGGCTGAGCACCCTGCCCGGCAGGGCTTACGGTCTTGTCGCTGTCGGTTTTCATGCTGCGTCACTTTCCTGTGGACTGAGCCCCCTGGCGCCTTGTTCCCGCGGCCTTCAGGCCCTTGAATGTCGTGTATTATGAATGCAGAGGGGCCTGCCTGGCAAGTACAAGCTTGCATCAACCTGGGGGCAGGGCAACAGACCCCGTCGGAGGGGACGGCAGGGGGTGTTGGGCAGTAAGACCAGGACGGAACTGGACCACCTGCGGCTGGAGCGGTCCGGTGCCCAGGGCCAAGGAGCTTGAAACCCACGGAGACCGGACCGCTTTGCGGCGAAGAGCGGATCAGAAACGGATGCTCTTTTCCAGCTTGTCCAGCGCGGCACGTTCTTCGGCCCTGCGCAACCGCTCGTCGAACTTGCGCTTGTGAGCATAGGCCTCGATGAGTTTTTCCTGCAGATGCTCGAAATCGTGGGGCTTCATCAGATAGTCGAAGGCCCCGAGGCGCATGCCCTCGATGGCCGAGGGCACATCCGCGTGCCCGGTGAGCAGAATCACCTCCACCCCGATGTGCTTCTTCCGGATCTCGGCCAGGGTCTCGATGCCGCTCAGGCCAGGCATCTTGATGTCCAGAATCACCACGTCCACCGGCTCCTTGGCCAGCACGTCCAGGGCCTCCATACCGGTGCCCGCGTGCAGCACGGCGTGGCCGCTCTCGGTCAGGCGCTTGCCCAGAGTGGTGCGGAACCGTTCTTCATCGTCCACCAGCAGCAATTTCGGTTTGGCGTCGCTCATGGCGTTCTCCTTGAATCGGCCTCCCGGCCCGCAGGACCGGGAGGCGTTGCTTGTCTGCTCGAAGCTACCTCATTGTGCCCCTTTCGGGGGGCAATGGTCAATAGAACCCGATGAGCGGCCAGTAAATCATCACGCCGATGACGCAGGTCAACAGCAGGGTCAGACACCAGGGCACCGCCACCTTGATGAAATCCACCTGGTTGAAGTAGCCGGTGCTGTACGCGATGATGGTGGGGGGGCAGCCGATGACCAGCATGATGAAGGACGTGGTCATGGGCGCCAACAGCGCCACGGCCTTGGGCGAGAGGTTGAGCAGCTCGGCCATGGGCAGGGTCACGGGCAGGGTCAGGGCCACGGCCGCGGAGTTGCTCATGACGCTGGAGAGCATGGAGCCGAAGAGACCCATGCCGTAATAGACCACGAAGGCCGCCTTGCCGTCCAAGAGGGGCAGCAGGGTCTCGGCCAGATACTGACCCGCGCCGGTGTTGAGCATGGCCGCGCCCAGGGACACGCCCGCGCCGAACACGATCCAGGACTCCCAGGGGAACTTGTCGCAGATGGTCTTGAAGGAGATGAACTTGGGACCGCAGAACCCGGCCAGGGCCAGGGCCGCCACCACGCTCACGTGCCAGCCCGTGAGGTCGGAGAAGGTCCAGAGCACAAAGGTCAGGGTGAAGATGATGGTCACACCCAACTCCTTGCCGCGCATGGGGGGCATTTCCTTCATTGCCACCGAGGCGGGCAGTTCCTTCTCCTTGGGGCGGAAGATCAGAAAGACAATGGCCCAGGTGGCCAATGCCACGGGAATGGTCAACGGGAACATGATGAACAGATATTCCATGAAACCGATGGTCACTTCACCGTTGGTGAAGCTCTGCAGCACTTCCACCGCCAGCGGGTTACGACCGCCGCCCAGCAGGGTTCCGAAACCACCGGCCGAAGAGGCCAAGGGAATGAGGATGATGAAAAATTTAGCGAGATTGCTCGGCTTGTCCGGTGTCAGCCCCATGGCCCGCAACACAGGCACCATGGCGAAGATCATGATGACCGTGACTGTGGCGTCGTGGAACACCGTGGCCAGGAGGGTACAGCCGATGGCCATGAAGAAGGAGAGCTTCTTCACACCAGTGCCCGCCATCTTGAAGATGTAGAACATCAGCCGGTTGGCCAGGCCAACTTCGTTGAGCACCACGCCGAACATGATGATCATGAGCACGAACATGACGGCGGGGCTGGCAAAGGGGGCCCAGGAGTTGGTGGGTGATTCGATGCCGAAGAGGATCAGACCGCCAGCGGCGCACAGGGCCGTGACGCCGATGGGAATGGCCTCGCTGACCCAGAGAATGACGATGGTGGCCACCAGGGCCAGGAGTTTGTGACCGGCGATGGGCAGATTTTCCGGAGTGGGCAGCAGATAGATGCCGAGCCCTACTGCCAGGGCGAGAATGACCTTGATGATGATGCTCTTCCCGGACTGCTCCGGACCCTTGGGCTCGTGATCGTGCTCGTCGATCAAGAGCTCGTCGTCACGGTAGTCCGGGTTGGAGCCTTGCACTTGGGCTGCACTCATGTGAATCCTCCGTTGATGGTGTGTATGAATGACTGACGCGTTATTTCCACGGTCCGTGGCAGGGGGCGCGCGCGCCACGCATTCTTTCCGGCCCTGGGACCGGAGCGTTGCGCAAAGACCGGCAGCTGCGCGCCGGGTACCAGGTCAGGGCACGACTCGGGTTCCTCCGCTGCGTCACCACTGCCCAGACAAAGGGCGCAGACGCCACAGGCCAGACGCTTGCGGACGGCAGGGGGACAGCACCCCCCCAGGCAGGAACCACACGGGGTTACAGTTTGCATACGTCCTTCACCCTGCGCGCGATTTCCCGGTAGACGTCCGAAAAGCGTAAAACGCCCACCAACCTCTTGTCCTCGCGGACAAAGAGCGAGTCGTGCCGGAACATCACGAAGCGATGCAGTGCGGTGTTGAGGCTGTCTTCAGCCTCGATGACCTGGGACAGATTGGGGCGTTTCGCGAAGTCCTTCACCCGCACGTCCTTGGCGGAGAGACACAAATCATTGAGGGGGGTGCTCCAGAGCATGGCCTGTTCCTGCATGGCGTGTATGGCCTGCAGCTCCAGATTGTCCACTTGGGCACCGGCCTTGGAGAGCACCACGGTTTCGTAACGGGGCTCGAGGCCGCGAATCACGTCCGTGGGCGAGAGCTTGCCCACGATCTTGCCCTCGTCGTCCTGCACCAGGAGGATACGCTGTTCCTTTTTTCCGGACAGATAGTCCAGCTGCGCCTGCTCCAGCGCCAGGACCGCCGCGGCAAAGGTCGCCGTGTCGATGATTTTCGGAAACTTGCTGATGGGAACCATCAAATCCTTGACCAAATCCTGCATGATGTCGCTCCTTTGGCCGAAGCGCCCCCTGAAGGGGGTGATCTTCGGTTAGGTGTGGAGGGGCTTGCCTGGCCCCTGAATGTCCTTCGCCGTTGGGTTTGAGGTTGCAGTACAGTATGCGCATCAAACGACCGCCAGAGGCGGTCGCCGTAGTGCCCCTTGCCGGGGAAGTGGCCGCCGGACCCAGCCCGCACCACCGGAAAATGGCGCGCTCCGTGATCCTGACGAGGCTCAAATCAGTCCCGGGCCAACACCTCCAAGCCCCTTTCTGCGCACGAATGTTGTGAATAAATTCACATCGATGCGCGCCCAAGATGGCTCATGGTGCCGTTACGTTAGCCCTATGGCGCCCCACTTGACCGCTGGAACAGGAGCGGAACCTTGGGGCGGGACTGCGTGCCCGCCCGGCCTGGCCGGGTGCGGGCTGTGGTACTGTGTAGCGGGGGCTCGGCCCATTGCCCACCAGTGGTCGGGGGGCGTCGAGAGTGCGGACCGGCCGGGTGTTCTGTGCGCCAGCCCACTGGCCATGGTGTTGCCGTGGGCTGCAGCTGCCTCGGAAGATCCCCGGATAGACGGGACCACTCGCTGGCAGGGAAAATCTTCCATACATTCTTACTTCAAGTCAAGCATTATCGGTCTGCGTTGCGCTGCAGTTTCGGGCTTTTCTACCAGACTGGCTGATGCAACCAGGCAATAGTACGCACAAACTCCAAGACCCCGGCCATGCTGCAACATGGCCGGGGCAGGAAAGACTCACCCCACACTACAGTGGGCCCCTGGAAAACTCGCTGTCCGGACAGACTTTCCGCATCCGGACAACAGCACCCGCTACGCGTGCTCGAGTTCAATCATCTACTTTCGTACTCCTAAAACCGAACTTGTTTTTCCAGACGGTCCAATGCGGCCCGCTCTTCCGCCTTGCGCAGTCGCTCTTCACGGTGTCGCTTGGCCTGCACCGCCTCCTGCAGCTTTTCCACAAGATGCTCATAATCGTGGGGCTTCATGAGGTAGTCGAAGGCACCCAGGCGCATGCCCTCGATGGCCGAAGGCACGTCGGCGTGCCCCGTAAGCAGGATGACCTCCACCCCGATGTGCTGCTTGCGGATTTCCGCCAGGGTTTCGATGCCCGAAAGCCCGGGCATGCTGATATCCAGGATGACCACGTCCAGGGGCGTGCCGGTCAGCAGATTCAGAGCCTCCTGGCCGCTGCCCACGGTGTGGACCTCGAACCCGGACTCCACCAGGCGCTTGCCCAGGGTGGTGCGGAACCGCTCCTCGTCATCGGTGATCAGGATTCTCGGCTTGATCTGGCTCATGTCGTTCTCCTTGCGCTGCCCACCGGCCGCTGCACGACCGGCGGGCATTGTTGTCTCAACAGTCCGTGTTTCCTAGTAGAAACCGATCATTGGCCAGTAGACCATGGCCCCGAAGCAGGCCACCAGCAGCAGCACCAGACACCAGGGCACCGCCACCTTCACGAAATCCACCTGGCTGAAGTAGCCGGTGCTGTACGCGATGATGGTGGGGGGGCAGCCGATGACCAGCATGATGAAGGACGTGGTGATGGGCGAGAGCAGGGCCACGGCCTTGGGCGACATGTTCAGCATCTCGGCCATGGGCAGGGTCACGGGCAGGGTCAGGGCCACCGCCGCGGAGTTGCTCATCATGCTGGAGAGGAACGAACCAAAGAAGCCCATGCCATAGTAGATGACGAAGGTGCTCTGCCCCTGCAGCAGCGGCAGAATGGTTTCGGCCAGGAACTTGCCCGCGCCGGAGTTGAGCATGGAGGCACCCAGGGACACGCCAGCGCCGAACACGATCCAGGATTCCCAGGGGAACTTGTCGCAGATGGTCTTGAAGGAGATGAACTTGGGGCCGCAGAACCCGGCCAGGGCCAGGGCCGCCACCACGCTCACGTGCCAGCCCGTGAGGTCGGAGAAGGTCCAGAGGATGAAGGCCGCGCTGAAGATGATGGTCACGCCCAGCTCCGCCCCCCGCATGGGAGGCATCTTCTCCATCTTCACCGCGGCGGGGAGTTCCTTCTCCTTGGGGCGGAAGATGGCATAGACCACGGCCCAGGTAGCCACGGCGGTAAGGATGGAGATGGGGAACTGGATGATCAGGTATTCCATGAACCCGATCTTCACGGCGCCATTGGTGAAGTTCTGCAGGATTTCCACGGCCAGCGGGTTACGACCGCCGCCCAGCAGGGTGCCGAAACCACCGGCCGACGAAGCCAGCGGGATGAGCACGATGAAAAACTTCGAGAGGTTGTTGCTCTTGCTCGGTGTGATGCCCATGGCCCGCAGCACCGGCACCAGGGCGAAGATCATGATGACGGTGACCGTGGCGTCGTGAAAGATGGTGGCCAGCATGGTACAGCCCACGGCCATGAAGAAGCTCAGACGCTTGACCCCGGTCCCGGCGATTTTGAAGATGTAGTACATGATCCGGTTGGCCAGGCCCACTTCGTTGAGCACCACGCCGAACATGATGATCATGAGTACGAACATGACGGCGGGGCTGGCAAAGGGCGACCAGGCGGCGTTGGGCTTCTCGATGCCCAGGAGGATCAGTCCGCCCGCTGCGCATAGCGCGGTCACACCGATGGGAATGGCCTCGCTGACCCAGAGGATGATCACGGTGACGACCAGGGCCAGGAACTTGTGCCCGGCAACGGGCAGGTTTTCCGGCGTGGGGAGCATGTAGATGCCCAGGCCCACGGCCAGGGCGATCAGGACCTTGATGATGATGGACTTGTTGGACTGCTCCGGCCCTTGCGGCTCATGATCGTCCATGAGCAGTTCTTCCGGCTCCCTGTAGTCCGGGTTGCTATGATTTGCGGCTGCAGCGCTCATACGATTCCTCCGTTCGTGTTCATGGGAATGTGGTTATCACCTGTTCAGCAGCGCCACCCGAGGCGGACGCCGCATGTGTTCATACCCGGCAGACGTCTTTGATCTTGCGGACGATCTCCCTGTACACGTCGGAAAAACGCAGGAGACCGATGAGCTTTTGTTCTTCCATGACAAAGAGGGAATCGTGACGGTACAGTACGAAACGGTGGAAAGCGTGATTCACGGACTCGTCGGCCTCGATGATCTGGGTGGGGCCAGGCCGCCTGATGAAGTCCTTGATCTTGACATCCTTGGACAAAGTGCACAGATCGTCCAGGGGCTTGGACCAGAGCAGCAGCTGGTCCTGCATGCTTTCGATGACATAGCCTGCGCTGATGAAGCCGCTGGCCTGGGGATTGACCACCTTGTCGTAGTCGGGCTCGAGTCCCCGCACCACGTCGATGGGGGAAAGCTTGCCGACCACCTTGTTGTCGTTGTCGCAGACCAGCAGGATGCGTTGCTCCCGCTTGCCGGACATGAACTCTTCCTGGGCCCGGTCCAGGGCGATGACCGCCCCCGCAAAGGTGGCGGTTTCGGAAATCATGGGAAACTTGCCGATGGGTACGGTGTAGTCTCTGACTTTGGCGTTCATGTATCTCCCTTCCTCGGTTGCGCCGCTGCTGTTGCATCCGCGGTCGTGGTTTTCGGTCCTGCGGCGAGGGCCCTGTTGCCGCCTGAGTCCTCCAGACACGGGTCGCCGGGGCGTCCCTCTTGCAGCAAAACCACTTCAACATCTGTGCCGCTGGATCACGCAACAGACAATTGGCCGACACAATATCCCATGATTATTCATTTAATTTTTTGTCCCTCTTTTCACAAAAACCTTGTGCCGCCCCGAGCCTGCACGACCTCGCGCGTGATTCTGCCCCCTATTTGCGCACAATCTTGCCAATATTGCGCGAATTTTGCTTGCCTCGCTGCGCTTTTTCACGGTACCTTGCGCGCACGACAGGAAGTTGGTGATAACGGGCAGTTGTTGCGCCCCTGCCCAAGGAACGCAGCCCATGGACATTTTCGGATACCCTGAGAACATGCCCGAGTCGCCCTACAAGGAGCCCCCAGCCAGGGGCACGAAGCTGCGCATCAGGCTGCTGCTGACCCTGGTGCCGTCCATCGTGATCATTCTCATGGCCACCGGGCTGGCCACTTACTGGGCTTCGTCCGAATTCATCGGCATTGCCCTGGAGCGCATCTCTCGCATCCATGCCGTCAATTCCGCCCACGCCCTGGAGGCCTATCTCGAGGATTGCAGCCAGGACCTGCGCTTCGCCGCCACGCAGCCCTCCACGCTGGAGAACATGGGCGCCTACTTCGACAAGCTACGGCGCACTTCTGGCCGCGATTATGTGGAATTCGGCTTCATCCCCGTGGACGCCGAGGGCGAGCACATGGTGTTGGTATCCCATGACAATGCGACGGTGCGCATCCCCCACACCTCGGTCAAGGATATCCGCCCCAGTCCGGTGTTGCTGTACCGGGAGTTGCAGATTCTCGAACCGCGCGAGGTCTGGGTCTCCCAGGTGCAGGAGGTCGAGTATCCCTTTCCCACGGGCGCCAACCCGCACAATCGCATCTCCTTGCCGGTGTTGCGCCTGGCTACTCCGGTGCAGGATGTAGCCGGCCGCATCACAGGGTTTCTGCATCTGGCCGTGGATGCCCGCGAGTTGCGCAACCTCCTTTCTCTCTATGATTCCAAGGATTCGCCGGTGTATGCCTTTCCCAGGAATCCGGCCTTGTCCCGCTACACCTTCTTTTTCGATTCAGAGGGCTGGATTCTTTTCCAGTCCGAGGGGCTGGAAAAGCCGGAAGCTCCGCTCAGCACCCTGGGCATTCGTGCCGTGAAGCGGGGCACGTTGGGGCGGCCGGGTCTTTCCAACGCCTTCCGCCCCCTGGAGGAAGAGGAGCGCTACTGGGAACTGGTGGCGCAGGTCGGGGAAGGCAACAAAGGGCTCTTGCGCGTCAGCGATTCCGGGCAGGACAACAAGGGGGAGAAGGACTACTTTTTGGCCTTTGCGCCGGTCCGGTTCCAGGCCTCGCCCGGAAAGAGTCCGGTCATACTCGGGGGTGTGGCCTTCGTTGACCGCAGCAGCCTCATCGAACTGGCCGGGTACAACCATTTCGACGTGATGGTGGTCATCACCGTGCTGGCCGTGCTGGCCGTGGTGCTGGTCATCTTCTTCGTATCACGGCGCACCACCAAGGGGCTCATGGAGCTGGCCCAGGCCGTGCAACACGTGCGGGAGCGGGGCAGTTGGGAGGAGATCAACCTCACGGACAAGGGCTACGAGGCCACGGTCCTCAAGGACGTCATCAATTCCATGATCCGCACCATTCGCGGTCAGCTCGAGGAGATCCGGGTCAAGGATTTCGCCATCGAATCCGTGGCGCTCAAGGAGCCGGCCTTGCTGGGTACGGAGAGTACCGAGGATGAGGCGGACAGGCAGTTTCCCGAGTTCATCGGCAGCGGCCCCCTCATGGAGCAGCTCAAGCGAGACATCGCCAAGGCCGGGCAAGTGGATGTGGACGTGCTGATCATGGGCGAGACCGGCACCGGCAAGCAGCTGGCCGCCGAAGCCATTCACCGCCTGTCACGCCGGGCCGACCGCCCCATCATTTCCATCAACTGCGGCGAGTTGGACGAAAATCTCCTGCTGGACACCCTCTTCGGGCACGTCAAGGGCGCGTTCACCGACGGCAAGACCGACCGCAGGGGCGCTTTCCAGGAGGCGGACGGCGGCACCCTGTTCCTGGACGAGA
>CAZNSV010000049.1:0-12280 GCA_964575775.1 uncultured Desulfovibrionaceae bacterium | reverse complement strand
GGGCCTGCGATTCCCTGGCCGTGATGGAGTACGGCAACCTGGTGGAGCACCTGGAGCGCTCCTGCACGCCGGGCGAGCACGCGCACCCGGCCCTGCAGGAGTTGGTGGGCGCCATTCTGCCGGCCAAGCCGGTCATGGCCTGATCAGAAGGGGGGGCGGTTCAGCGGCCGGGATCCACCAGGGCCAGACGCAGGCCCAGGGCCGTGAAGAGTCCGCCCGTGACCGCGTCCAGCCCCCGTTTGCCTGCCAGGTAGACCCGGCGCGGCGCGGGGAGCGAGAAGAACCAGGCCACGCTCCCGTACCAGAGCAGGGAAATGGCCAGCAGCATGGTCACGGCCTCGGCCTGCAGCCACAGCGGGGGCGCGGCCGGAAGCAAGGCCCCGAAGATGCTGCAGAAAAACAGCGCGGTCTTGGGGTTGGAGAAGCTGGTCAAGAGGCCGCAGCGCAGCCCCTGCACCCGCCCCCGGCTGCAAACCGGGGTGGCGTTGGGCAGCACCCGGGAGGGGCGCCAGGCCTCGCGCAGGCTCATCAGCCCCAGATAGACCAGATAGCCCCCACCGAGCACACGGGCGAAATCCAGCAGCCAGGGCTGCAGGCGAAAGAGGGCCTGCAGGCCCAGCAGCGCGGCCACGGCCCAGACTGCGGCGCCCAGGGCCACCCCGGTGGCCACGGCCAGGGCGGCCTGGCGGGAATGGGCCATGGCGTAGCGGGTGACGCTGAGGAAATTGGGGCCCGGGGTGATCACGGCGGCCAGCCAGACGGCCCCCAGCGGCAACAGCAAGGAGAGATGGTCGGTCAGCATGCTGGTGTTGCGGCCTACAGGCCGTCCTCGCGTAGCACATCGTTGACCAGGTCGCGAAAGTCGCTGACGACCTTGTCGCCCCCGGCGTATTCGTAGATGGTCATGCCGTAGCCCGGGGCCTCGGCCAGGCGGGGGCTGTAGCGGATGGGCGTGCAGAGGTACTTGCCGTAGAGCTTCTCGAAGCCTTCGAGGATCTCCCCGGAGTTCTTGTTGTTGCGGTTGAGAAAGGTGGGCAGGATGTACTTGAGCTGCACGTTCTTGTTGTACTTCTTGATGGCGGCGAAGCTCTTGAGGAACTCCGAGAGCCCCTGCACGGACATCACTTCCAGGGACACGGGCACCAGCACTTCCTTGACGTAGAAGAGCACGTTCACGGTCAGGGGGTCCCAGCCCGGGGAGGAGTCCACGATGATGAAGTCGTAGTTGACCTCCAGGGGCGTCAGGGCCTCGTTGAGGGTCATCTCCGCGCCGAAGTCCTTGCGGTCGATGAAGCGCTTGAGCTCGGCCAGGTTCTTGCCCCCGGCCAGGAGCCAGAGCCCGTCGCGGGCCTTGGTCACGGCCTCGGTGACGGAGAGGTCGCCGCGCACGTACTCGGTGAGCCCGGCCTGGGGTTTCACGCCCAGCAGATAGGCGCACTGCCCCTGGGTGTCGGTGTCCACCAGCAGGACACGGTAGTCGCGCAGGGCCAGGCCGTGGGCCAGGTTGACGGACGTGGTGGTCTTGCCCACGCCCCCCTTGCTGATCATCACCCCGAGGGAGCGCGCCCGCTTCAAGGGAAAGCGATGGTCGCAGGACTTGCAATGCACGATGGCGCGCTTGCTGGGAATCTTGGAGTCGTCGATGCTCCTGGAGAAATTACATTTTGGACAAACAATTTCCATGACCCACCCCTGGGAACTGTGGAAGAGCAGCCGCGGCTACTTATTGAGCTTCTTGACGATCTGCTTCAACAGGATGCTCTTTTCGCCCTTCACTTCGAACTCGTGCAGCACAATGATCAGGGCATTGTTGATGATCCCCGACATGGAAATCTTGTTCTGCAGGGACGGGTCCACAAGTTTGCGCATGCGATACTTGGCCGACTTGAGCATCAAGTGGATTTTTTTCGAGAAGTAGATGGTGGTCTTCTTCCGATTGAGGGGCGTGAGGGAAAAGGACTGGTGCTCGACGTCGTCGTCCTTGTCCGGCTCCACCAGCTTGCGCAGGTCCGTGGAGACCGCCGGGGTGCTGAAGTCGGTCAGCCGGAAGGCCCGGTGCACCACCCGGCGGAGTTCCTGCGGATCGCGGTACACCAGCTTGTCCAGGTCGTCGGTCTGCAATGCCGTGATTTCGTGGGGCGCGTTGAGCACCTCACTCAAAATATCCCGTGATTTATTGTCTTTTTCCATCGCAGGCTCTCCTTTGTCTCCGCCGGCCTCGCGTGGGGCCTGCCGGAATCGTGCTCGGGCACGCAAGGCTGCAAGCTTGTCGCTCCACGGCAGTGCTGGAGCTGCCAAGTCGGATACTCCACCGGACGGTCCAGCGCACTCCGCAGTCCCCCGGAGCGTGCCCGCTGCCCCTTTGCATCGCAACGGGGGCGGAACCGCACAGCCCTGACCGGGAAGCCAGAACGCTCGGAGCTGCCTGCCCCACTTAATACCATGAATCCACTGCAGAGCGAAAGGAAAATGTGCGACTTCACGCCCGGAGTCCGCTGGGGGGGGCCGCTTGGGGCGAACCGCCCCGCGCCTCATTCGTACTTGATGGCGTTGACGATGATCAGCTTGCTGGCCTTGTAGGCGGGGTAGATGCCGGACAGGAACCCGAGCAGCACGGAAAAGCAGAACGAGGCCAGGGAGGCCAGGTAGAACAGCTCCTGGTTGTACTGGATGCCCACCAGGGAGGCAAACAGCGACAACAGGCCGAAGCCGAACCCGACGCCGAAGATGCCCGACAATGTGGTCACGAACAACGACTCCGCCAGGAACTGCAGCAGAATGTCGAAGTCCGAGGCGCCCATGGCCTTTTTCAGGCCGATTTCCCGGGTCCGCGCCACCACGGAGGACAGCATGCCGCTGAAGACCCCGAAGGCCCCCAGAATGATGGAGGCCACAATGGCGAAGACGATGAACACGCTGACCCAGAAGAACATCCGCTGCAGGTGTTTCAAGGGGCCGTAGGCCACATTGACCACCAGGCCGTTCACGGACTGGAACTGCTCGATCACCGGGGGGAGCGCGTCGGCCAGCTCCAGCACGGAATCCCAGGAAGAGGCGCGCACGTAAAGGCGCGGCGGCACCAGGTGCGGAATGCGGTCGTTGATGGTGGTGAAGGGGATGAAGGCACAGTCCATGCGGTCGTCGCCGGTGGTGGTGGCGAGGATGGCCACGATCTTGTACAGGGAGCCGTTGATGGACAGGTATTCGTTGATCACGTCGGAGTGGCCGAAGATCTGTTCGGCCAGGTTGCGCCCCAACACGCAGACCCGGTGGGCCCCCTCCACTTCGGTGGTTCCGAAGAATTCCCCGGACGCGGCAAAGGACGAGGTAACGTACCAGTAGTACTCGTCCACGCCCAGCAGGGTGAAGGAGGTCAGCTCGTTGTCGAGCCAGCTGGCGTTGCCCGCGCCGAAGGTCAGGATGCTGGCGGCGTAGACACCCGGAATCGTGCGCACTTCGCGGGCGATCTCCGGGGTGAAGCCCAGGATGTCGGCTATGCCGTCCTGGGGGGAGATGCCGCGTTCGTAGGAGCACTTGATGACCGTGGCGCCCCCCAACAGCTCCAGGTCGTCGTTGAGCTTGGCCTTGATTTCGCTGCCCAGGGTGACGAGCAGGATGAAGCCCGCCAGGCCGAAGGCGATGGAGAAGAAGATGCCGAAGAACTTCCGCTTGACGCGCAGGACATAGCGCAGACTGCAATAGATGATGTCCAGCTGCTTGACGGACATTACTCGGTGTCGCCTTGCAGATTGACCACGCGGTACAGTTCGTCGAGAGTGGAGAGCCCCTGCACCACCTTGTGCAGGCCGTCCTGGAACAGGCTGCGGCACTGGGACGCGGCATAGGCCGCAATCTCCACCGTGGAGGAGGAGCGCAGGATCAGCTCCTGCATCTGCACGTCCACGGGCACCAGCTCGTAGATGCCGATCCGCCCGGCGTACCCGGTGCCGTGGCACTGGGTGCAACCCCGGGCGGTGTACCAGTGGCACTGCTGCGCGGGCAGGACCCCGGCCAGGTGGCGCTGGTGCAGCTCCACCATCTCCGGGGTGGGGGGCACGGGCTTTTTGCATTGGGGGCACAGTCGGCGGATCAGACGCTGGGCAATGACGCCCCGCACGGGGTTGGCCACCAGGAAGGGCTCGAGCCCCATGTCGATGAGGCGCGTGAAGGAGCTCACCGCGTCGTTGGTGTGCAGGGTGGAGAGCACCAGGTGCCCGGTGAAGGACGACTGCACCGCGATCTGGGCGGTCTCCAGGTCCCGGATTTCACCGATCATGATGATGTCCGGATCCTGGCGGAGGATGGAGCGCAGGGCCCGGGCAAAGGTGAAGCCGATCTCGGCGTTGACCTGCACCTGGGTCACGCCCGCCACGTTCATTTCCACCGGGTCTTCCACGGTGATGATCTTGTTGGCCTCGGAGGCCACGTGGGCCAGGGCGGCGTAGAGGGTGGTGGACTTGCCCGAGCCCGTGGGGCCCGTGACCAGGACGATGCCGTTGGACAGGCCGAGCCAGGACTCGAACAGGGTCCGGTGGTCCGGAGCCAGGCCCAGGTCGGACAGGGTGAGCTGCTTGGAGTCCTTGGGCAGCAGGCGCAGCACCAGGGACTCGCCGTAGGTGCCCGGCATGGTGGACACGCGCAGGTCCACGTCCTGCCCCGCGAGCTTGATGCCGAAGCGGCCGTCCTGGGGCAGCCGCTTCTCGGAGATGTCGATGCCGGAAATCAGCTTGATGCGCGAGGAAATGGCGGAATACCGCTCGATGGGCAGCTGGTACTTGACGTAGAGCACCCCGTCGATCCTGAACCGGCAGGTCAGAAACTCCTCGGCGGGCTCGATGTGGATGTCCGAGGCGTGCTGCTCGTAGGCCTGGGAGAGCAGGTTGTTGACGAATTCGATGACCGGGGCCTCCTCGGCCATTTCCCGCAGGTGGCTCTCGTCGAGCCCCCCGGCATCACTTTGGGACTCCAGCAGGCTCTTCAGCCTGGTCAGCAGGGAGTCGAAGGCCTGCATGGGGATGAACACGAAGCGCGCCGTGGTCGGGGGCTGCAGCCGCCGCTGCAGATACTCAAGGACCTGCAGGGAGACGTTGTAACGCAGGCACACCATCAGGCTGTCGTCCTCCGCGCCGTAGGGGAGAAACCCCTGGTCGGCGCAGAAGTCCGGATCCAGTTCCAGGCGCGCCAGGGCCAGGGCGAAGCGCCCCATGTCCGTGGGCAGCTCGTGGGCGGGCAGGGTCGGGATGCCCAACGCCGAGGCGTAGACCCCGAGCAGGGTCGCTTCCGAGAGCAGACCGGACTTGATCAGGTAGGAGCCCAGGGAGGCGGTGGGGCCCAGGGGCTGCCGCTCGAGCTTCTTCAGGTCCGCGGCCCCGAGGGCGTCGGCTTCCTTGAGCAGCGCCAGGAGCGAAGGAGAGTTGACCTGCATGGTTCGTGTTGCTTGCCGTGGATTATGTTAAAAATCGGAGGATCATGACAAACGTCGCCCGAAAAGCCGGGCCCGGCTCACTGCGGACACCGCCCTGACGCGTTGAGGCGGGCGCAGTCCGCGGAATTGGCGAGGTAGTTCAGGGAAAAATCGTCAATGGCCAGCAGGCCCAGGAGGTCGTACTGCAGGCTGTCGGCACAGGGGTTGGGAAGGTTCGTCCTCTGGTAGCAGCAAGCGGATGCGGAAGCCAGCACCACCAGCAACATCCCGACCAGGAGCAATCTCTGTAGCGTCATGGCTCACCTCAACAACTTGCGATACAGTTCATAGTACGAGTCCACCATCTGCTCCGCCTTGAACAACTGGTTGTAGCGGTCGAAGGAATTCCGTGCCATGGCCGCGGAGCGTTCCGGGTTCAGATAGATGTCGTGACAGGCCCTGGCCAGGGCATAGGGGTCCCGAGGGGGCACCACGTAGCCGTTGCTCCCCTGGGCGGTGACATAGGAGGTCCCGGTGCCGATCTCGCAGCAGATCAGCGGCTTGGCGTGCATGGCCCCTTCCACCAGGGTGATGCCGAAGGCCTCGGACCGCAGGTGGGAGGGGAAGATGACGGCCCGGGCATGGTGCATCAGGCAGTGCTTCTCCTCTTCCGAGACCTGGCCGGTGAGCACGATGTTCCGGGCGTCGTGCTGGCGGATCTCCGCGGCGATCTTGGCGTAGAGCGGCCCGGAGCCGGACAGCACGAAGCGGTAGGGCAGCATCTTGGCCGCGGCCAGCAGGCAGTCGAGCCCCTTGTAGTAGCGGAAGACCCCCACGAAGTAGAAATACCCCTCCCCGTACTGCTCGCGTACCCGCCTGAGCAGCGAATCGGTGGGGTCCACGCAGGGTGTTGCCTCCACCCCCAGCGGGATCACGTCGATCTTGTCCCGGAACTGGGACAGCACCGGGCTGGAATCCACGTAGTTGGGCGAGGTGGCCACGATGCGCCGCATGCTGCGCAAGAGGCGTAGCATCAGGGGCTTGTAGAAGAAATACAGGAACTTCTGCTTGACGATGTCCGAGTGGTAGGTCAAGAGCGCCGGCAACGCCCCCCCGGAGGCCAGGTACACGCAATCCGCCAGGGGGTACGGGAAGTTGAGGTGCACCAGATTGGCACTCTTGGAGAGGCAGGAATACTGGCGTCCGTAGCGCCAGCCCAGGGGCGTGGAGTGGAAGGAGAAGTACTGGGCGGAGCGCACGAAGGCCGAGTCGGCGCATTTTTGCACCTGCTCGTACCGGGTGTCGGCCAGGGTCAGGATGGACGAGGACACGGCATGGGAGCGCAGCCCCTTCACGAGCAGGCGGATGAACTGCTCCACCCCGCCGAAGGAGTCGGGGTAGTAGCTTTTGAACAAGTGCAGGACTTTCACATCAACGCCCTATGCCAATCAGGGATTCCTTCAGGGTCTCGGTGATGGCCACCGCCTCCTGGTCATTGTCGATGATATAAGGAATGATCAGCATGATCAATTGCGTGCGGTCATTCTTCTCGGACTCGTTGCGGAAGGCCCGCCCCAGCAACGGGATGTCGCTGAGGATGGGCACCCCGGTGTAACCCTTGGTCTTGTTGTCGGAGATCAAGCCGCCCAGCAGCACCGAGCCGCCGTCGCGCAGACCCAGTTCCGTCTCGATCTTGCGGGTGAAGATGGAGGGGCTGGGGATGTCCACGTCCGTGGACTCGATCTGCTGCGACACCTCCTGGGAAATCTTCAGCTCGATGCGGTTGCCGGAGTGGACCACCGGGGTCACGGAGAGCAGCACGCCGGTCTTTCTGTACTCGATCTCGTTGATGACCCTGTCCTGGGACGACGTGGACTGGGTCTGCCGGGACAGGGTGGGGATGTCCGTACCCACGTCGATGGTGGCCTGGCTGCCGCTCTTGACCATGATCCGCGGCGTGGAGAGGATGGTCACGCGCTTCTTCTCGGCAAAGGCGTTGAGCACGGCCCGGGTTTCTCCGGCCTGATCGAGCACGAAGGTGAAGCCCTTGCTGAAGTTGTCGATGGGCACCAAGGAGCTGCCGCCGAACTGGAAAAAGCCCGTGCTCTGGGGCTGGGTGCCGGTGATGTTGTGGGCCTTGAGCAGCCACTCGACCCCCAGCTCTTCGTCGTCCTTGAAGGTGAGCTCCGCCACCGTGACCTCAATGAGGACCATGCGCGGCGCCTTGTCCATTTCCCGGATGATGGGCAGCAGCACGTTCCACATCTTGGTGTTGCCGTGAAAGATGATGGCGTTGCGCGCCTTGTCCACCACCAGGCTGTTGCCGGCCGCGTCGGTACTCCCCGTGCTCTGCGTGGCCCGGCGCGCGGCGCCCTGGCGCGGGGTGACCGTGTCTCCCGTGGAGAGGGCGGCCGGGGTGCTCAGGTCACGGGTGGCGGCCATATTTGCCACCGCCCCCCCAGCGGGGGCGTTCCGGCCGGTACCGGTATCCGCGATGGACAGGGCCACGTCCGCCCCAGTGGGCAGGGCCCCCACCAGTTCCTGCAGGACGTCGTAGATGTCCTGGGCATTGGTGTTCAGGATCTTGTAGTACTGTACCGAATTCTGCTGGGTCAGGCCGAGGGCGTGTTCGGGCTGGTCCAGGGAGCGGGTCCAGTTCACCACGTGGCTGCCGATCTGCCGGTCCGCGGCAAAGTAGATCAGCGAGTTGATGGAGTCGAAGGGCAGGAAGCACAGGGGGGTCTTCTGCTGCCCCTCGGTGCAGATGGAGGCGGCGTAGCCTTCCGTGGACATGATGCTCACCAGCATCTCGGCCAGTTCCGTGGGTGTCAGGTACACCGGCTCGATGCGCTGGCTGAATTTGCCCATGAAGGTCGGCTTGTCCAACATCTCGATGGCCTGCATCACCTGGCTGACCAGGTTGGCGGAGCCCAGCAGGCGGACCAGGTTGCGTGCTTCGTCCTTTTCGATCTTGATGTTCTGCCCCTTGTAGGCGTCCGTGAGCCAGACCTGCATTTCCGCGGGCGAGACCACGCGCAGGGGGGCCACATAATACACGGGGCGGTGCGTCATCGGCACCGTGGGCAGGGCCCGGCCGCTGATCACGATGGGCGTGTCCTGCTCGAAGACCTGGTCCGAGGAGAGCTCGAAGCGCAGGCGCTCCCCGATGACCCGGGTGTTGACCCCGTAGTTCTTCAGCAGGTCGCGGGCAATGGCGTCCAGTTCCTGGGGCGCGAGCTTGCGGCCGGACCGGAAGGTCACCAGGTCCTGCTGCTTGGCCAGCTCGGGCGCGAGCTCGAAGGTCCTGCGCAGCAGGTTGCCGTAAACCTCGTTGATGAACAGGGCCAGGGGCAGGTTGTCCAGGGCCACGGAAATCCCGTCCGCCGGCTCCACGGGCCGAGCGAGCTGTTCAGGGGGCACCGAGCCCCCCCCAGACTGCGGCGGGGTGGGCGCATCGTAGACCCGCGTCACGGGCGCGGGCCCCTGGGCCTGGGCGGACAGCTCGTCCGGCTGGTGCTCGATATCCGGTTTCGGGGGGCGCAGGGGCTGCGGAATGACCGACTCCTGCGCCGGTTTGGCGCAGGAAAACACGAACACGAGGAGGAGCAGCAACAGAAATCTGGCCATCATTCTTCCAGTAGAAAATAAAAGGACAGCGACATTGAAAAGTCATGCGCCTCGAACACGGATTGCTGTCGCACGCCGACAGCCAGTTCCCGGATCACCACGAACTTTCCGGACCGCTCCACGGCATGCAGCAACACCAGCAGGTTGTCCGGCACTTCGATGCAGCTGATTTTGACCGGCAGCACGAGAACCCGCAGGTCGGGCAACTCCGCGGCCGTTGGCTGGAAAAAGGTGATCTGACTGTCCTGGGGGAGCCCGGTCGCCAGGTTCTCGTCGATCCACTGCTGGGCCTGGAACTTCAACAGGCTCTCGTTGCTGGCAGCGAAAAACCTGGCAAAGAGCTCCTGCTTCTGCTGATTGAGTCGGGCGATTTCCTCGCGCAGAACCGCGGATTCGGGCAGGGACAGGGCGGCGGTGTAGCCCTCCTTGCGCTCCTGGATGACCTCGCCGAAGTGCCGACCGGCAACCAGCAGGAGCAGGAACAGCAACAGAGCCACGGGCAGCACCAGGAAAAGCACCCGGTAGCGGGAGGCCTGCAGCGCCCGGTAGACGCTGGCGAACTGGACGTTACTGTTGAGCACCGGCGTCTTCCCCGGCCAGCTTGGCCTTCACGAGGTACTTGTCCGCGCCCGAGGACTCGATGACCACCTCGCTCATCAGGGCCACCGCGTTGAGACGCGTGAGCAGCTCCTGGGCCGGCACGCCCGGGGCCTGAACGATCATGGCAAAGGCCGTGTCCGTGTAGGACCAGTAGTCGATGCGGAAATCCTGGGGAAACTCCTTGACGATGGAGTGGAGCAGGGCGAGCTGGGCATGGGGCGGAGCCAGCTTGTGCAGATCGTAGAGGGAGCCGGCCAGGTTGTTCAGCTGGGCCCGCAGCCGTCTGCGCTGTTCCAGTTCCTCGGCGTGGGCCGCACTGAAGCTTTCGTAGCGGTTGGCGGCCAGGGCCAGCGAGACCACGTGCACGCACTGCAGGGTCAGGACGAACACCACGGCGCAGATGGCCAGGGTGTTCACGGCCGGGACGTTGCGCAGCACCAGGTTCTTGAGAAAGAAGACATTGCGGCGGGGCGGGTGCTTGCCGTAGCTCGCCGCCACCGGCTCCACCGCGCCGGAATACGGAATGTCCGCCAGGAACAGGAAGCGACGCAGCTCCTCGGCCGTGGGCAGCTCCGGCCACCACATACCCGCGGTCAGGAAGCCGTCGCTGCGGTATTGGGCTTCGTAGCCTTCGGCCAGGGCAAAGAGCTGGAGCCCCTCGTCCGTTACGTTCTCCAGCAGGGCGGATTCGGGGATCACGTCCGCCCCTTCAACGGCCTGCTCCAGCTGGGCGTTGCGCACCAGCTCGGCGTCCCAGACCCAGACCCCGGCGTACTGGCCGTTGCTGATGTAGTAGTGGTCGGTGTCCTTGAAAGGGGTCCACTGCAGGACCGAGACCGCGATGAAGTTGGCGTGTTCCTTGGGCGCCAGCGCGCGCAGGTCCACCAGCCGCCAGTAGCAGAGGCTGCGGGCCACGATCCAGAGCTTGCCTCCGACCACGGAGTCCAGGGTGCTCACACCCTGGGTTGTCTGGATATAGCGCTTAGCGTGTAAAAATTTCAAGGGCTTGATAGTCATCGCGTGTCTTGTTTCCCATGATCAGGGCCTTGGGCACCGGGATTTGCAGGGAGCGCTCCAGGGGGCTGGTGTTCCCGCCGGACTCCCTGGGCAGGGTGTAGTAGACTTCCTGCATGGTGCCGCCGTCTCTGTTGCCCAGGGTCAGCCGGATGAACCGGGACGCCCCGAACACCGTCTCCATCTCGTTGATGTTCAAAATCTTGCCAGCCGCGTGCCCCACGTCGTCGGCGCTGGAGAAGGCTCTCTTCTTCCGGGCCGCGATCAGGGTCTTGGCCGTTGCCGCATCGATATTGTCCAGGGCCAGCAGCACCTGTTCCGGCGCGAAGTTGAAGTTGGGCTGGTTGGCCTGGTTGCGCACCGAGATGAAGCGCGCGATGGGCACCGGCTCCCAGAAGGCCGGGATGTCCCGCCAGCCCAGTACCCGCTGCAGTTCCCAGCCGGTCAGCAGGTTGCGGTTGGGGGGCGGTTGCAACCCCTGCGCAACATAGTGCGCCTTTTCCGCGCCATGGATCCGGTGGTCGTCGTCCGGATCGATGTAGTCGTACAACCTGTGCACCAATTCCTTCTGCTGGTCCTCGTCCAGGCCGTACCGTTCCAGAAAATGGATGTTGGACTCCCGAAGGCTCCCCACGCTCAGCAGCCCGCTCTCATCCTGCAGCGCGAAGATCGTCCGGCCGAACCCAGCGTAGAACGTATCGTCGTAGCGCAGGGTATACTCTCTTGCCGGACCGAACTCCAGCCCCGCCGTGGTGGGCAGGTGCGTGGCCAGCAGGTAGTAGAGCAGACTCTCCGTGGACATGGCATCCCGGATGCCGTCCACTTGTGCTGCCCGATCCGTGGCGCTTCTGACCAACTCCCCCATCCACAACGTGAAGTAGGACACGGCGAGCGTCAGCAACGCCAGCATCCAGACCACGAAGACCAGGGCATAACCGCTTTCGGACCGGCGCATCAGAACAGACTTGAAAAGATGGATTGCGATTGATCTTCCCAGTCCTGCAGTTCGGACAAGACTCCGTAGGTCCAGAATTCCGTCTGCCCCCCTCCTTGACGCATGGTCAGCGTGATGCCCCTGGGGATGCTGTCCTCCGAGGCCCCTGGGGGCGGCCAGCGGCTGACCACCTTGCCCTGGGCGTCGAGATAGGCGAAGGACGCCTGGGGGCTGTGCAACACGGCGAGCATCTCCTTGTGGGCACGCTTATCCTCCTGGTATTGCAGCACGTAGTGCCGTTCTTTTTTGTCGAGCCAGACGCGAAAGGGCTGGGGCACGCCGAGATCACCCAGCAAGGAGCCCACGGTCAGGCCGGAAAAGCCGCGCTGGTCGCCCTTGAAGCGGCTCTCCCCGTCCTTGATCCCCGGCACCACGCCCCGGCACACCGTGGCGAACCAGTGCTGCTCCAGGAACTGGATGTCCTGCGCCTCGCCCAGCTCGAGATAGCGGATGCGCAGGTCCAGCACCTGCCGGAAGCCCTGGAGCATCAGGGTCGCGATGAGCGAGGTGATGATCAGCACCACCAGCACCTCGATGAGCGTGAAGCCCCTGTCTTGCCGCACGGCCGTCATTGTCGTCTGTAACCCACGAGCAGCACGTCCTCGGCCACCACCAACCGCGCCCCTTCGTAGAGCTCCAGG
>CAZNSV010000048.1:0-12344 GCA_964575775.1 uncultured Desulfovibrionaceae bacterium | reverse complement strand
CCCTGCGCCGCGCCGTGGGGCGCAGCCTCGGGATGGGGCTGGCCTGTGCCACTGTGGGGGCGGCGGTGGGCGGCCTGGTGGCCAGGGACGCCGTGGGCGAGGGCTACGCGCTGTTCCCGCTCTGGGCCGCGGCCGGGGGCTTTGGCGCGGGCTTTGGCTGCTGGCTCTGGCTGGTGGCGCGCAGGGCACAGCCCCGACGCGGGCGCGGCATCCTGGCCGGGGCCCTGGCCGGATTGCTGGGGCACTGGTGCTGCTGGTACCTGGCCATTGCCTGGGCGCGACTGGGCTACCTGGTGCACGGCGGCAATCTCGGCTCCCTGGGCGAACCGCCCATGCCCCTCTTTGTGGGGCTGGCCGGCGCGGCCATCTTCAGCTTCTGGAGCCTGCTGATCTTCGGGTGGCTGACCATCCCCGGGGGCGCGCTGCTGGGTCTGCTGCTGTCCTGGTTCCAACAGGGGCCGTGCAAAGGCGGCAAGGGTGCGCCTCAGGATGGTTGAGCCCAATATTTTTCCTGCGCTTTTCCAGAGAGATAGTCCGCATTTTTTGCCCCTGCCCACCCGGCCCATAAAAACCAGTTGACAAGGGAGGCGGTTTGGGTCAAACAATCCATCTCGGCTGTGGGGCTGTAGCTCAGTTGGGAGAGCGCTTGAATGGCATTCAAGAGGCCGTCGGTTCAATTCCGTCCAGCTCCACCACAGATTTCAAGGGGTTATCCAGTAATGGGTAACCCCTTCGTCTTTGGTGCCATACGCGAGTGCCCTACTTTTGTTGGTGTGAACCGTATGGTACTGCGACAGCCAAGCCCGACTCCCTCCGGTGCGGCGTGCAAGCCAAGCCCCTTGTCTCTGATACCAATAAGTAAGATATTCCTCTGAAGTGGACTTGGAGGAAGCCATGCAAAAAAACACCTGCGTCACCCTCGGGTTGACCTCCCGCGATTCTTCGGACCACTGGTTGCTCCATCACACCCAGCAGCCCCAATACCCGCTCCTATTCAACGGCAAGGGCCAGAGGCGGAGGAGGGGGCAAACGTCAGGCGCAGGTCCACAGTGTCGAGCACGGCACAGATGCTATCCGGTTGCAGCGTCCTTGCGGCCCTGCACAGTGCCCGCCCTCAGCCGCCCCAACGCCTCCTCCCACTCTTCGGGAGAGCACTTGGCCTGCTCGATGATCTCGAAGAATTCGCCCGAGCCGAGCTGCAGCAGCGGGTTTTCGGGGTGATGCTTGCGCAGCCAGGTCGGCGCTTCCCGGGCTTCCTCTTCCGAGTCGGCGGTGAAGAACGTCACCGGTGTCCTGTCCCCTTCGCCTCCGCAACGGTAGAGCAGATATGACTTGGTCATGGCGCGATCTCCCCTGGTTGGGGCTCAGTATCCCACCGACCGGAGACCTGATCAAGCCTCTTCCCTAAAATAATGCGTCCCACGCCCAGAAGTGGCAGGCCCAGGCAGCCGGAGTTGTCAGCCAGGTGCTTCCGGGCGCGGCAGGCTGGTCTGCCACCGTGGCGCAGGTACAAGTTCCGAGGGTCCTGCCAGTTGCAATGGCAGCATGCTCGCGTCGCCAGGCCCGCAAGTCCGCACGGTCCGCACCATCCGCTTGAGGGGCGGGGGTATTTGCTGTAGCCTGCGCCCTACCCCTGTCCGCGCTGTCGCCCCCGCCGCAGGGGCGTTGCCCCGCATGGTCGCACCCATTGCCGGGCGCGGAGGGAGTCCCTTGCCACTGCGCCGCGTATTGGCACGGACGCGACACCAAGCCGAGCCCAGGAGGTCTGGATGGCCAAACGCCCAAAACCCGCGCTGCCGCCCCCCGTGGTCCCGCTCACCGCAGAGGACCGCCTGAAGAGCATCGCCAACGTCTGCCTGGTCCTGCGCAAGCGCGCGGACTTCTTCCTGAACACCGAGCCCGAGAACCTGAGCACCGAGGATTTCGACGCCATTGCCTCCGAGTTGGAGGCCCTGGCCCGGGACGTGGACAACCTCCTGGAGTGCCCCGTGGAGTGATCTGCCCGCCCAGCTTGCCCCGCTTGCCCAGCTATCTTTGACAGCCGCGCCGCCCCGGGGCTATGTTGCATGCTCCAGCGCAGCATGGGCGGCCTCGCCGCCGCAGACCAGGAGGGGGGAACCGTCGTGCACACGCTCCAGACCGTGGAAGGCTGCGGCATCCTGCTGCAGCGCGCCCAGTCCTACACCGCGCTCCGCCAGGCCGTGGCCGCCGTGCTGGAGCGCTTCTCCGGCGTCCTGCCCAAGGACCCCCGGGCCCGCATCCTGCTCAAGCCCAATCTCAACGCCAACATGATCGCCCTCACGGGCAACACCACGGACCTGCGGCTGCTGGCCGCCGTGATCCTGGAGTTGCAGGCGCGCGGGTTCGGCAGCATCGTCATCGGCGAGGGCACCAACAGCGGCTTCTACCGCAACAAGATCGACATCATTTCCCTCTTGCGGGTCAAGGCCCTGGCCGAGCGGCTGGGGGTGGAGGTCCTGGACCTCAACTACGCGCGCCCCCATCCCATTGTGTTCGAGCACGACCTCCCGGCCGAGGTGGCGGCGGACTGCGTGGAGGCGGCCTGCTGCATCAACCTGCCCAAGCTCAAGACCCACTTCGAGACCGGCATGTCCGTGTGCCTGAAGAACCTCATCGGTTGCCTGGTGGGGCAGCCCAACAAGAAAAAGGTGCACCAGAACCTCCCCCAGAACATCCTGCTGCTCAACCAGCAGGTCAAGCCGCACCTGCACATCGTGGACGGGCTGGTGGCCATGGAGGGGCTGGGGCCCACCCGGGGGGTGCCCGTGCCGCTGCATCTGCTACTGGCCGGGACCGATCCCCTGGACCTGGACTACCTCTGCGGTCGGTTGGCGGACATGCCTCTGGAGCGCATCCGCCCCCTGGCCTTGGCCGCGCAGCAGGGGCTGCTGCCCCAGGAGCGCCGGACGGCCCTGGATGCCCTGGCGGACAGGGAGCTGCGGGAGTGGCGGCACCGCTTCTCCCCGCCCAAGGCCAACCCCCTGGCCTCGTTCATCCACCACCCGCGTTTCCAGAAGCGCTTTCTGGCCATCCGCAACACCCGGTTCTTCACCTACCTGGCGGGCACGGCCTGGTTCGGGCGGCTGTTGTACCTCACCCAATTGCGCCAAGACGTGTTCCTGAGCGAGGAGCCGCAGTGCCTGCCCCTGACCCTGGACGAGGCGCGCTGCGACCGCTGCGGGCTCTGCGCGGACTTCTGCCCCCTGGGCCTGGATCCGGCCGCGGCAATGACCGGGGGGCGCTGTCTGGAGTGCCTGTCCTGCTATTACTGCTTCATGGTCTGCCCCCACGAGGCGATCCGGCAGCAGGGCGAGCTGGGCTTTCTGGCCGAGAACGTGCGGCGCTACGCCCGCTACACCCGGCGCTTCATCGACGCCAGGCGTTGAGCGGCTGTGTTCAGCCCAGAAGGGGCAGGGCCGCCGTCACCAGGTCTTCGGGGGTGATGGCCCGCAGACAGGCCTGGTGCTCGGGGTGGGTGCAGGTGGTTTCGTCGCAGCTCTCGCGGCAGGGGAAGTCCCTGGCCACCACCACGGAGCGCGGGCTCCAGGGCCCGGTCTGCTCGGGTTTGGAGGGGCCGAACAATGCCGCCACGGGGGCGCCGCAGGCCACGGCCAGGTGCATGGGCGCCGAGTCGTTGCACACCACCAGGGAGGCCCGGGACATGAGCGCGCCCAGTTCCCGCAGCCCGAGTTGCCCCGCCAGGTTTACGCTGGGCTCCTGCATGCGGGCCACAATGGCCGCCACGGCCGCGCTTTCCGACTGCGTACCCAGCAGGACCACGGGCAGGCCGCTGTGTCGGCTGAGTAGGTCGCAGCTCAGGGCGTAGCGTTCGGGCAGCCAGACCTTGAGCGGAGCCCGGGCCCCGGGGTGCACGGCGATGCAGCCCCGGTCCAGCCCCTTGCGCCGCAGCAGGTCCTCGGTCCACTCCCGTTCCTCGGGGGTGAAGACCAAGCCCCAGTCCGGGTGCTCCGGGTCCACGCTGGCGCCCAGGAAGCGTGCGATGTCCAGGTGGTAGAGCACCCTGTGGTTCACGGCCGGATGCGGGACCACGTGGGTCAGGGCGAAAGCGCCCCCACCCACGGCATAGCTCACGCGCCAGCGGGCGGGCACCAGCCGGGCCAGGCCGAGGATCTCGCGGATATCGCCCCGGGCCTCGATCACCAGGTCGAAGCGCTCCTGGCGCAGACGGCGCACGCAGTCCAGCCATTCGTGCTTGGGGCTGGCGGGGTAGAACCAGAAAGGGGCACAGGTCAGGACCCGGGCCACCAGGGGGTTGTGCCAGAGCAGGGGCGCGGCGCCCGGCGCCGTGAGCACGGAGATTTCGGCCTGGGGGAAGCGGGCCGCCAGGGGCGCCAGCATGGGCATGGTCAACAGCACGTCGCCCACGTAGGCGGTGCGGATGACCAGGATCTTGCGCACCCGGTCCGGATCCACGGCGTGCAGGGGCTCCGGGGCCCCGCGCAGCAGGCGCGGCAGGGCAAAGGCCAAGCGGCCGAGCCAGTCGGCGGCCATGGTCAGGCGGCGCTTGCGGGCGTTGACGATGCGGTACACCGGAACTCCTGCTGTTCTTACGGTGAGATCTGCAGGGGCGAGACGGCCCCTTGCGGCAGAGCGGGTCTTAACACCAAAGGGATTTGGTTGTATACGCCGGGCACTGCGGCTGTACGCTCTGGGGGGCGGTGTCTCGTCTTCCGGAGTGCGACGGCCAGAATCCGCGGCATTTGGGGGGCCTGTCCATGCTCGTGCGCGAAAGTCTCGGCCGCGACATCCTGCGGCTCATCTTCTGGTATCCGGTACGCTGGCTGCTGCTGGCCCTGCCCCCCAACATGGCCTTCTCCGTGCTGGAGCGGCTGGGGGACCTGCACCGCCTGGCGGGCAAGGGCAAGCGCCTCGCGCTGCAGCGGGGGCTGGACAAGCTCCGCGCGGCCTCGGGCGCCCGGGGTCCGGCCTGGGACAACGCCCTGACCACGGCCTTTCGCAACCACTACGTGGACCGTTTCGTGATGTTCATCGCTCCCAAAATGTCCCGGGAGTACGTGCTGCGGGAGATGGAGCTGGAGGGGCTGGAGCACCTGGACGCGGCCCTGGCCAAGGGCAAGGGCGCGGTGGTCTGCATCGGCCATTTCGGCCCGGTGCACCTGCCCCTGGTGAGCCTGGCCCTGCTGGGCTACCCCCTGCAGCAGATCGGCATGCCCTCGGACAAGGGGCTGAGCTGGATCGGCCGCAACGTGGCCTTCCGGCTGCGGCTGCACTACGAGGCCAAGATCCCGGCCAGGATCGTCAATGCCGACGGGTTCCTGCGCCCCAGCCTGCGCTGGCTGGCCGAGAACAAGGTGCTCATGGTCACGGGGGACGGCACGGGCACGGAGCAGCGCTTCGGCCGCCAGCACTGCTTCCCGTTCCTGGGGCTGCCCGTGGACTTCCCCCTGGGCCCGGCCCGCATCTGCGCCAGCACCGGCGCCGAGCTCCTGGCCCTCTTCATCCTGCCCGGGGAGCGCAAGCGCTTCCGCATGGTCCTGGCGCCGCCCCTGATCCACAACGCAGAGGAACGGGAGCAGCCGGAACGCCTCATGGGGCGCTTCGCGGCCCTGCTGGAGCACCACGTGCTGCAGTGCCCCGGCTACATGCACTTCCTGGACCGGCTGGAGTCGCCCGAGCAGGGCATCCTCAGCCGCGAATCCTGCGTGGAGTCGCCCGACCTCAGCGCTTGAAAAAGCCCCGCACAGTCTGCAGTTCTTCCGGAGACAAGGGGCGCAGCACCAGGGCCAACCCGGCGAAACCCACGGTGCAGGCCGCGCCGCTGACCAGCACCCAGAGCAGCCCCTGCTCCGGGGGCAGCAGCCAGCCCATGAGCAGCGCGGGCAGTAGTGCGGCCAGCAGCAGCTTGCCCCAGCCAGTGAGGTCCAGCCCGGGTGGTGCGCCGAGCCGCAGCAGGGCCCGGTGCAGGAAGATGTCGCGCGCCAACAGCCCCAACCCCGAGGCGAGCACGATACCCCAGATGCCCAGCAGGTGGGCCAGGAGCACCGCCAGGGGCACCGAGGCCACCACCCAGAGGTTGCCCAGGAAGAGCAGCCGGGTGCGCTCCAGGGCCTGGAGGATCAGCTCGTAGCGTCGGTTGTGGCACTGCAGCGCCTGCAGGCAGCCCAGGCCGAAGAGCAGGGTCCCGGCCTCGGTGTATCGCCCCTTGCTCAGGAAATCCGCCAAGGGGCGCCCGCTCACGACCAACCAGGCCAGCACGGGCAGCAACAGCAACAGGTTCAGCTTGAAGAAGAGGTTCACCCGCAAGGCCAGGGAGGTGTGGTCCTTGCGGCTGCTCCAATGCGCCATGATTGCGGGGCGCACGATGTTCAGCAACAGGATGTTGGGCAGATGGCGTTGCAGGATGTCCACCATGTTCTGGGCAAAGCCGAACAGGGCCAGGGCGGCCACGGGCAACACGGCCCCTGCCACCAGCTTGTTCACGGCCCCGTCCTGCAGGGTCACCAGCAGCAGCAGGTAGCTGTACCCGGCATAGGGCAGCACGCGCCGCATGAGCGGCGTGGCGTCCGCGGGGGGCTCCGGCCCCACCGGAGGGGCGGCCGGGCTGCCCAGGGCGTAGCGCGTCACGGCCACCAGGGCGGGCAGGGCGGCCAGACTGTAGACCGCGATGTCCACCCAGAGCAGGGCGGGCAACCCCACGGCGCCGGTCCAGGCGTAGATGACGCCCAGGGCCAGGAGCTTGGCAGTGGAGGTGCCGAGCATGAGCCACTTGACCAGGGCCTGGCGCAGCACGGTCTCCAGGAGCAGGCAGCAGAACAGGAACAGGGTGAAGGTGACGAACATGCCGCAGGCCAGCTGGAAGTTTCGGGCCGCGCCCACGTCGAAAAAGCTCGCCAGCCAGGGCGCCCCCAGATAGAGCAGACCCGCGAACAGGGCCAGGGCTGCCAGGCGCAGGCCAAGGAGCAGCAGCATGGCCCGGCCCAGCCCTTGGCCGGCGTTCCGGACGGCCAGCTCCGGCAGGAAGCGGTGCGCCACCTCGCCCAGCCCCAGGGAGGAGACCAGGCTGGTGAGCAGGGCCAGACCCGTGAACAGCGCATAGGCGCCGTAGTCCGCCATGTCCATCCAGCGGGCCAGGAGGATGCCGGTGAGCAGACCGCAGACCGCCGTCCCGGCCCGCCCCAGCAGGAAGTGACCCGTGGCCTTGCGCAGGTGCGGGGCGGCGTAGTGGCCGGGGGCGGAACTTTGGGGGGCCTGGGGCATGGGGCTCTGGGACCGTGGCTCAGTCAGCCTGGCGCGGACCGTGCTTCTTGAGGATGCGGTGGCGCAGGCGGCGCAGCCCCCCGATGCAGGTGGTGTACACGGCGTTGAGCAGCCGGAGTTCGCGGTTGAAGTAGAAGGTGGCCTGCAGCCCCTCGGGAGTGCGGGGCAGCAGGTCCAGCTCCGGCCCGATCTTGCCCTCCTTGCGAGCCATGTCTTCCAGGGGCGTGCCCGGCACGATGCGGATATAGCCCGCCTTGAGCAGGGGCAGCAGCGCGAAACGCCGCCCCAGCCGGAGCTTGGTGCGCAGCAGAAAGCGCAGCATGTCCCAGAGGGTGCGGTAGCTGTAGTCAGGACCGTTGATGAAGAGGTTCAGGCCCAACTCGGCGGGCGGGTTGCGGCGGATGAGCTCCACGGCCTGTTCCAGGTCGGCCATGCTCATGCGCTTGCCCATGCTCTCCAGGGCCGCGTCGCCCAGGGTGTCCGGGGAGAAGACGAAGACCCGCAGCCCGGTCTGCAGGCTCAGGCGCACAAACTCCTCGGTCAGGCCCAGGGGGCTGAGGTAGGCGTCCCAGCGGAAGCCCGGCAGCTCGGCGGCCATGAGGCGCAGAATCTCCAGGGCGTGCTCCCGGGGGGTGTTGAATACCGAATCCGTGAAGGTGGCGCCGTCGAAGCCCAGGGCCCGCAGGGCCTTGAGCTCCTCGATCACCCGCCGGGGGCTTTTCAGCCGGTAGTGCTGCCCGTTGATGAGGTAGTAGCAGCAGTAGACGCAGCGGTAGCCGCAGCCCCGCTTGGTCTCCACGCCCATGGGCAGCTGCATGCGGCGGTAGGGCTCCAGGTCGAAGATCTCCCAGGCCGGAAAGGGGGCGTCGTCGGGCAGTCCCAGCAAGGGGCGCGGTCCGGTGTAATGCACCGCGCCGTCGCGCCGGTAATAGAGCCCGGCCACGCGCTCGGGGCTGTCCAGGTTCTGCAGCAGCTCCGGAAACGTCTGCTCCCCTTCGAGATAGACCCCGTAGTCCAGCTCGGGCAGGTCCGCCATGATGCGCTGCGGAGCCAGGGAAAAGCCCGGCCCCCCAGCGGCCAGCCGTACCTCGGGCAGGACCTCGCGCACGGTGCGCACGGTCCTGATGAACCCGTTGTAGAAGACGTGGGGATCGAAATAGTTGGTGGTGTCCAGGTTGCGCAGGGAGACCCCCACCAGCTGGGGGCGGAACTCCTCCAGGGCCTGGCGCAGGGCGGCCATGGGCGCCTGATGGGCGTTGGGGTCCAGCCCCCGGACCTCGACCTCGGGCGGCAGATAGGCCGCGATGGTGGCCAGCCCGATGGGAAAGGTGAAGAAGAGGTGCGGCCGGTCCAGATAGCCCTGGACCAGAAGGACGCGTTGCACGGCAGTTGCGCTCATGGATCACCGCCCGGTCTGCAGCAGGTTGGGGCGCGGCCCCTGGGGACCGCGACCGGGCGCGCGCACACAAGGCGGAGCTCGGCACCCGGAACGCCGCACGCTACATAGGTCCCGGACCAAGATCAAGCGGGGGCTGCGGTGGAGACGTTCGTTCAGCCTGGGGAGTTAGCGGAGTCCTTGACTTCGCCCACACCCTGGCGCATGTATACAACATGCTAACCTTCGATCAGATCAAAGCCATCGAAAATGCCTTGGGCACAGAAAAGGCTGGGCCAGTGATCCAGGCCCTGGAAACCGTGGAGGAACGAGTCAAAACAGCTATGGCCCTTGAGCTCGCCACCAAGCAGGATCTCAGGGAGCTTGAACTGCGCCTGACCCTGCGCATGGGCGCCATGCTCGCCGTGGTGCTGGTCGTGATCGCGGTTCTGAAGATTCTCTGAGCGTTGCCGCTTTCCTTTCTCCCCGTCCTTGCCGGGGCTTGCCATGCCCGGCTCTTTGGTTCATGCTGGGGGGAAGATGCAGCAGAACAGCGCCATGCCAGCCGCGGGGCTCCTGCCCGGTGTCACGGCCCAGGGCACGCCCCTGGCGCCGCCGCCCGCCTGCCGCCCCTTGTCCTGCCAGACCGCCCAGGCCGGTGCCGGGAGCCTGCGTCCTCCGTCCGTGGAGGAATGTTACGCCCTCTGGGACCGCTACGCCATGCCCCAGCACATCCGCGAGCACAGCCGCCTGGTGGCGGACATCGCCCTGTACATCGCCCTGCGCGCCCGGGATCTGTTGCTCTACGACTGCGTGCAGTCCGTGCGCGCCTCGGCCCTGCTCCATGACCTGGCCAAGCACTACACCATCGAGTACGGGGGCAACCATGCCCAGCTCGGGGGCGTCTGGGCCCTGGAGGCCACGGGCAGCCCGGTCATTGCCCAGGGCGTGGTGCACCACGTCTACTGGCCCTGGCACCTGGACGTGGACGCCTATTTCCTGCCGCTCTGCGTGATCTACGCCGACAAGCGTGTCCGGCACGACACCTTTGTCACCATCGAGGAACGCTTCGAGGACCTCTTCGAGCGCTATGCCACCAACGATTTCATCAGGGGGCGCATCGAGCTTTCCAAGCAGCAGGCTTTGGAAGTGGAGCGCGCCCTGAGCAACAGGCTGGGGATTGATCTGCATGCGTGTACTTTTGCTGTCGGGGGGCTGGTCGAGTGAACGCGAGGTAGCGCTGTCCGGCGCCCGCGAGGTGGAAGCCTCGCTACGGCGTCTGGGGCACGCGGTCCTGCGTCTGGACCCCCGGGACGATTTCAACGGCATTGCCGACGTGGCCGCGGGCTGCGACTTCGCCTTCATCCTCATGCACGGCAGCCCCGGGGAGGACGGACTCCTCCAGGCCCTGCTGCGGCGTGTGGGCGTGCCCTTTCAGGGTGCCGGACCGGGCGGCTCCTTCCTGGCCCTGCACAAGGCCGCGGCCAAGCAGCTTTTCCGGCGGCAGGGGCTCCTGACCCCGGACTGGGAGTTCCTGCCCCGCCCTCCGGATCCGGACTGGAACCCCGCCCTGGCCTACCCCATATTCCTCAAGGACAACACCGGCGGCTCCAGCCTGGACATGGCCCTGGCCCACGACCGGGCCGAGCTGCAGGCCGCCCTGGCGCCGCTTTTCGCCAAGGGGCGCGAGGTGCTGCTGGAGACCGCCCTGCAGGGGGTGGAGCTGACCTGCGCCGTGCTGGGCGACCGGGCCTTGCCGCCCATCCTCATCCGCCCCCTCAGGTCCGAGCGCTATTTCGACTACCAGAGCAAGTATGAGCAGGGCGGGGCCGAGGAGCTCTGCCCCGCGCCGGTGTCCACCGAGCTCTGCGAGCAACTGCAGGCCACGGCCCTGGCCGCGCACCGGGCCCTGGGGCTCACGGGCGTGAGCCGCAGCGACTTCATTCTCCAGGGCGAGGACCTCTACCTGCTCGAGGTCAACACCATCCCCGGCATGACGCCCACCAGCCTGCTGCCCAAGGCCGCGGCCGCCGCGGGCCTCAACTTCGACGGCCTCATCCAGCAACTCCTCGAACTGGGGCTGGAGGCGCAACCAGCCGCCACGGCGGCGCAACACCCATCCTGAGGTCATGAGCCAAGGCACTCTCCCCTTCCTGCATCGGTCCCTGCTCGGCGTTTACGACGCCGCCCATTCCCTGGCCCTGCCCCTGTTGGGGCGCGCGTCCCGGCTGCGCAAGGGGCAGCGACAGCGCCGCGTGCCGCCGGACTGGTGCCCCGCGCCGCAGGACCTCTGGCTGCATGCCGCGTCAGGGGGCGAGGCCTATCTCGGCCTGACCTTTCTCAAGCGGCTGGCCGCCACGCCGGAGCTGCTGCCCTGCCGGGTCCTGGCCACGGCCTGCACGGACCAGGGGCTGGAGGTGCTGGAGGGGGGCGCTGCCTGGTGCAAGGCCGAAGCGCCCCTGCTGGAGGTGACCCCGGCCTATTTCCCCTACGACGCCCCGCACCTGATGCGGCGAGCCCTGACCCAGGCCGCGCCCCGGGCGGTGGTACTGCTGGAGACCGAGCTGTGGCCGGGCTTCATGGCGGCCTGCGCGGCTGCCGGGGTGCCCCTGGTGCTGGTCAACGGCCGGTTGCGCACGCGCAGCCTGGCGCGCTATCTCGTGCTCGCGGAGTTTTTCCGCCGGGTGCGCCCCCAAAGGGTGCTGGCCGTGTCCGAGGCGTGTTGATAATTTACCAACATCAGATTCATTAGCATTGAGAACTGAAATCAGAAAGATGAGTCCAAATGTGGATACTGATTTTAATTTTGAATGCGAAGAATGTGGACATGAGGGGAGGATGTCAATGCCATTAGGCATAGGTTTCTTTTGGCCTTCAACCGATTCCACAAATTGATGAATCAGGTAAAGAAATAGTTGATGAAACTGGCGAACCTGTATTAGATTATTCACATATTTTTAAGTATAAAGCATCTATTCACGAAGAAATAGTTAATTTGATGTATTGGAGTAATGGTTCTTTCGATTGGACGACAACATATTCAGAGATACCGATATCATTGAGAAGGTTTTATCTTAAAAAGATAGAAGAAATAATAGAAAAACAGAATAAAGATATTAAAGCAGATGCATCTAGCGGTAATAAACCAATTGTACCATCGGGACCATTTAGACCCAAAGGTTCTCCGCCGCCATTGAATAGAAGAAACAATCTGACCAAAAACAAATAAACCCGCTAAAAGCGGGTTTTTTGTTTTAAAAAATCTTTTTTCCAATATTTATATATAATCTAATAGGTTTAGGAGAACCACAAATGGCATCAAAATTAAAGGATTTTTACAATAACTTATATGAAGAAAAACCCGTAAAAAGTGGATTAATATCTAAATTAATTGCGCAAATATTATTTTGGTCAGTCAGTGGCGAAGTTAATAAAGCAAAACAAAAATTAAACAATGACCCTATGCTTAATTACGCAATAGATGATTTGAAAAGAGCCTCTGACAAGGTTAAAGAATTAATTGATAAGAAATATAACTAATGGAAAAGAAATCGTCAACACATCTACCAGGTGACAATCAAAAGCCTATTGATTCTAAAACATTAGAAAGTTATAATCAATTAGGAAAAAGTTTGGGAGTACTAGCATCCTCTTTTGTTGGAAATGCCGGAAAATTTTCGCGTGGTGTAGAAGATTTATCGGAATCTAT
>CAZNSV010000047.1:0-12574 GCA_964575775.1 uncultured Desulfovibrionaceae bacterium | reverse complement strand
GACCGCGAGAAAGGCAAGCCCAATAGTGGGCGTGCAAGCCCAATAATGGGCGCGCAGTGCGGCGGCACTGGGTACGCGGTCCTGGCAATATCGCGAAAACATGCAGGTTCTTGTGGCTTGCACCTTGGTGCGGTTCTTGCTGATTCCCTTGAGCCCCTCTTGCGCCCTGGCAGGTGGCAAGCGGGCAGGGTACAGAGCAACAATCCGGGAGCGCGGTGGCAGTGGGCAGGAGCCCCTGGCCGCGGCCCGGTCCGGAACCGCTCCCCGCAACAACAGGGGGCAAGCACAAGGCGGGCCGGAGGCCTTTCGGCCCCCGCAACCATCGGAGGAGAAGCGTATGCGTCGGATGCTGACTCTCGGACTCATGGCCCTCGGTCTCGTGCTCATGGCCGTGCCGGCTTTGGCCCAGGATTTCCCCAAGGAACCCATCGTCTATTCCATCCCCTTCGAGCCAGGGGGCCAGAGCGACCTGGAAGCCCGCAGGCAGCAGCCCCTGCTGGAAGCCGACCTGGGCGTGAAGATCATCGTGCAGTACAAGCCCGGCGGCGGCGGTTCCGTGGGCTGGATGGAGCTGGCCCAGGCCAAGCCCGACGGCTACTTCATCGCCGGTCTCAACGTGCCCCACATCATCCTGCAGCCCATGGCGCGGGGCGAGGCCGGGTACACCACGGAGCAGATCGAGCCCATCGCCTTTTTCCAGGCCACGCCTATCGGCCTGGCGGTGCTCAAGGATTCCCCCTTCCAGACCCTGGACGACCTGCTGGCGGCGGCCAAGGCCAAGCCCGGGTCCATCACCGTGGGCGGTTCCGGCACCTGGAGCGGCCACCACGTGGCCAACCTGCAACTGCAGCAGATGGGCGGGGTGGAGCTGACCTACCTGCCCTACAAGGGCGCGGCCCCGGCCGTGGCCGGGTTCCTGGGCGGCCACGTGCAGGCCTTGTGGGCCAACTCCAACGACCTGGTGCAGCACGCCGACAAGCTGCGCGTGCTGGCCTTCGGCACCAAGGAGCCCTTCTTCGCCATGCCCGACGTGCCCACCTTCGAGAGCCTGGGCTTCAAGCTCTACGCCTCCATTGACCGTGGCGCGGGCGCCCCTGCCGGGACCCCGGCCGAGCGCATCAAGGTGCTGGAAGAGGCCTTCCTGAAGATCGCCAACAACCCCGAGATCCAGGAGCAGATGAAGAAGGACGGTTTCGTGCCCCTGTCCATGGGCGCTGCCGAGTCCAAGGCCTACATCAAGGAGATGCAGGCGTCCTGGGCCCCGGTGGTGGAGCAGATCAAGGAATAGAGCGACGATATCGGTCGCGGGGGGCTGCACGCCCCCTGCGGCCATGGGATTCACCTCCAGCCCAAGGACGCCACGGCCATGTTCGAGTACCTGCTCATCGGGTTGCTGCACGTCTTCGAGCCCGCCAATTTCTTCTTCCTGTTCATCGGGGTGTTCGGGGGCATCGTGTTCGGGGCCCTGCCCGGGCTGACCGCCACCATGGGGCTGGCCCTGCTGGTGCCCTTCACCTTCACCATGAGCCCCACGGCCGGGCTGGTGATGCTGGCCGGGATCTACGTGGGCGCCATGTACGGGGACGCCATTCCGGCGGTGCTCATCAACACCCCGGGCACGCCCGCGGCCATCGCCACCACCTTCGACGGCTTCGCCCTGACGCAAAAGGGCATGGCCCAGCACGGGCTGGTGGCGGCCGCCTTCGCCTCCACCTACGGGAGCCTGGTGGCCAACATCGTGCTGGCCACGGCCGCGCCGCCGCTGGCCATCGCCTCGCTCAAGTTCGGTCCGCCCGAGTATTTCTGGCTGGGGGTCTTCGGCCTGACCATCATCTCCACCCTTTCCACGGGCTCCATGCTCAAGGGCTTCCTGGCCGGGACGGTGGGGCTGTTGCTCTCCACGGTGGGCATGGCGCCCATCGGCGGGGACGTGCGCCTGACCTTCGGCTTCGTGCAGCTGCAGGCCGGCATCGAACTGGTGGTGGCGCTCATCGGCTTCTTCTGCCTGCCCGAAATCCTCTCCAGCGTCATCGGCCGCCGCCAGGCCAAGTATTCCACGGTCAACGTCAAGCCCAGCCTCGCCGTGCTGCGCGAGACCGTGGTCAGCCTCATCAAGCAGCCCGTGCTCATGCTGCGCTCCGCCTTCATCGGCACCGTGGTGGGTTTCGCGCCGGGTGCCGGGGGCAACATCGCCAGCATGGTCTCCTACAACGAGGCCTGCCGCTGGGACAAGCACCCCGAGGAGTTCGGCAAGGGCACCATCAAGGGCGTGGCCGCCAGCGAGGCCTCCAACTCGGCCATGGCGCCCGGCTCACTGATCCCGTTGCTGACCCTGGGCATTCCGGGTTCGCCCCCGGCCGCGGTGATTTTGGGGGCGCTCATGCTGCACGGCATGCGCCCCGGCGCGGAACTGTTCACCAACCATGCCGACGTCATCTATTCCTTCATCATGGCCCTGCTGGTGGCCGCCTTCCTGGTGACCATCATCGGCAGCTTCGGGTCCTTCGTGTTCGCGCGGATCATCAACATCCCCTCGCGCTATCTGGCACCCACCATCATCTTCATGACCGTGCTGGGCTCCTACGCCATCCGCAACAACATCCTCGACGTCTGGATCATGTTCATCTTCGGCATCGTGGGCTACGTCTCGGGCAAGCTGAAGTTCCACCCCGCGCCCATCGTGCTGGGGCTGATCCTGGGGCCCTTCGTGGAAGAAGGGTTGGTGCAGTCCATGCTGGCCGGAAAGGCGTCCGGGAACGTGCTGACCTACATGACCCTGCGCCCCATCAGCCTGGTGCTCATCTCCCTGTCGGTGATGTCGCTGTTCTGGCCCTTGTTCATGGCCTGGAAGGCCAAGCGGGCCAAGGCCGCCTGCCCCTTGCACACCGAGGCCAAGGAGCGAGACCATGCTTAACACCGACCTCATCGTGGGTTCCTGCACCCTGGTCCTGGCAGGGCTGGCCTACTGGGTCACCCGCGACCTCAGCCATTTCGGCGGGATCTTCGTGGATTTCACCCTCTGGGCCATGCTGGTACTGTCCCTGCTGCAGCTGGCCAAGGGGTTCATCAAGCCGGAGAAGGTCACGTTCTTCGACACCAGTGACGAGCGCAACAACGTGCTCGTCGGGCTGGGCATTCTGGGGGGCTACTTGACACTGCTGCCCTTTGTGGGTTTCTTGCCCTCCAGCCTGCTGTTCTTCGCCGTGATGAACCTGTACCTCAGTCCCGAGCGCCTGACCCGCAGGAGCATCGTCCAGTCGGTGCTGTTGTCGGTGGGGGTGGTGGCCGTGTTCTATGTGGTCTTCAAGCATGGCTTGAGCGTGCCCCTGCCCAAAGGATCCTTGTTCGCGGATTGACGGAGTTCCCAACGTGCCTCTTGCCTCCACGCACCGTCTGCAGCAGCTCTCGGCCCGGCATGCCGCGGCCCTGGGCTGCTGCAGCGTTTACAATCTCGAGACCATTCAGGCCGTGGTCCAGGCCGCGGAACTGGAGCGGGCCCCGGTCCTGCTCTCCATCGACACCGAGGCCGTGGCCCATGCCGGACTGACCCAGCTGGGACCGGCCGCGCTGCTGGCGGCCCGGGAGGCCCGGGTGCCCGTGGGCGTGCACCTGAACCACTGCCGGAGCCTGGATACCTTGCTGCTGGCCCTGGACCTGGGCTTCCCCTCGGTGATGTTCGACGGCTCCCACCTGCCCCTGGAGGAGAACATCCTGCATACCCGGCGCGCGGCCCAGCTGGCCCATGCCTCGGGCGCGGACATGGAGGGCGAAGTGGGCCCACTGCCCGCGCCCGGAGCCGATGGGGGGGCTTTCCTGGCCGAGGCCCTGCGCTTCCTCCAGGAGACCGAGGTGGACATCCTGGCCGTGTCCCTGCCCAAGGACGGCACGGTTGACCTGGAACTGCTGGAGCGGCTGTCCGCAACCGCCCGACTCCCCGTGTGCATCCACGGCGCCAGCCGTCTCGGCCCCGAGGGCGCCGCCCTGGTGAAGGCCAGGGGCGCGGGCAAGGTCAACTTCCATTCCGAGCTCAAGGCCGCATTTCTGGCCGGGCTGGACAGCCCCGGCGCCAACGCCCTGGAGCGCTGCGCCAGGGCGCGTCGCGCCGTGCGGGAGCTGGTGCGCGAGAAGCTCGCGGCCCTGGGCGCCCGGGATTGTTGCCCCCCGGAGTCCCTGCCCCCCATGCTGCAGACCGCCTTGTAGCCCCCGTTTCCTTTTCCGTTCACCCCTTTTTTGGGGCGATGCCCAGCTTGCGCATGCGGTGCTGCAGGGTGGAGCGCGGCACGCCCAACAGGGCAGCGGCGCCCCTGGGACCGGAAAGCACGCCGCCCGTGCGCTCCAAGGCCTGCAGGATGTGGCGGCGTTCCGCCTCTTCCAGGCTCTCGGCAGGGGCCTCGGCCCTCGTCCGCACGACGCTGCCCCCCCCATTGCCCGATTCGCTCCCCTGTTCAACCCCGGCGGGCAGGGAACCTTCCGCCGTCACCCCGGTGTCCAGGGCCTGGCGCACGTCGTGGTCGGTGACGTGCCCCGCGATGCAGTTCTGCAGCAGCAGGCCGTTGATCACGTTGCGCAGCTCGCGGATGTTACCGGGCCAAGGGTAGGCCTGGAGCAGCTGCAGCTGGCTTGCCCCCAGTTTCAGGCGGGGCAGGTTGTAGAGCGCGGCCAGGCGATTGAGGAAGTATCCCGTGAGCACCGGAATGTCTTCGGGGCGGCTGCGCAGGGGGGGCAGTTCGAGCACGCAGGCCGAGAGGCGGTGATAGAAATCGCCGCGCAGGCGCCCCTGCCGGACTGCGTCCTGGACCCGCACGTTGGTGGCGGCCACCAGCCGGGTGTCCACGGCCAGGGACACGCTCTCGCCCACGCGCTCGAAGCAGCGGTCGTCCAGCACGTGCAGGAGCTTGCTCTGCATCTCCCCGCTCAGCTCCGCGATTTCGTCCAGGAACAGGGTGCCCTGGTGGGCCAGCTCGAAGCGGCCGATGCGCTTGGTGGCGGCGCCGGTGAAGGCGCCCTTGGCGTGGCCGAAGAGCTCGCTCTCGAAGAGGGTGGAGGCCAGGGCCGGACAGTTGACCTTCACGAAGTGCTGCTTGCTGCGCTTGCTGTGGCAGTGGATGTACTGGGCCAGATGGGTCTTGCCGGTGCCGGTCTCGCCCAGGAGCAGCACGGGCACGTCCAGCTTGGCCACGGCGCCCACGCGGTGCATGAAGCGGCGCATGGTCTCGCCCACGAAGATGAAGTCCTCGCAGCCCACGGGCAGCAGGGCCGGAGGCAGGGGGCAGATGCCCAGCCCCTGCTCCAGGCCTTCCACGGCCAACACCGCCCCCAGACAGACCGCCACGTAGGGGCACAGCTCCAGGAACAGCTCCATGATGGCGTAGAGGTTGTCGGGCTTCTGGATGAAGGAGCAGTGCAGGGTGCCCAGGATCTGTTCGTTGAGCTGCAGGGGAAAGGCCATGGTGGTGGTCAGCCCGGCCTCGGCCATGGGGTGGAGCATGCTCTCGGCAAAGTGCTGGGCAATGTCCGTGATGACCACGGGCTTGCCCGAGGCGATGACGTGCCCGGCCACGGTGGTCTTCTCGGCCTTGCGCACCGGGGAGAGGGTATTGACCACCGTGCCCTCGGCCGCGGAAAAGTAGCTCAACAACTCGCTGTTGGGGTCGTAGAGGTTGATGCAGAGGCGGTCGAAGGCGAAATGCTGCTGCAGGAGCCGGGAGAGGGTCTGGAAAAAGGCCGAGCGGGTGGAGACGCGCTCCAACTCGCGGACCAGCTCCCGCCCCAGAATCTGGGCCGAAGGCGGGGCCGGGGGCGGTGTCTGGTGGCTCGGGGGCGACTGGGCCAAGGCCTTGCGATTCATGCTTGCGCTCCGGGAGTGTCGAGGGTGCTGCCCATGCGTTGCCAATGTGTGGGCATATTTTGGGCACAATGCCCCTATTTGGGCACGTCGGTCAAGGGCGAATTGAAGGTTTGGAGAAAAAGGCGCTCCCTTTCAGAGTGTTGCAGTACGTTACAAAATGGTGGCGGCTTGGTATGCTCCTTGCTCATGTCCAGTAACTTCGGGCGCAGCAACGGCAGGCCCAGGCCTGCCCGATCATGAACCTTGGCGGTCCCTTGCCGTGGCGGCAGAGCGGGCCCAGACCCTCGAAAGGAGGCTCACATGCAGATCGGATTCATCGGAGCGGGGCTCATGGGTGGGCCGCTGGCCCGCAACCTGATCCGGGCGGGCAAGGACGTGCTGGTCTACGACCTGAGCAAGGAAGCGGTGGAGCGGACCCTGGCCGTGGGGAGCACGGGGCGGGCCGCGGGCTCCCTGGCCGACTTGGCGGGCTGCGCGGTGGTCTTCACCAGCCTGCCCCTGCCGCAACACATCAAGGGCGTGGTCCTGGGCGAGCAAGGGCTCTACGGCCTGCTCAAGCCCGGTGCGCTGCACATCGAGCTCTCCACCATCGATCCGGGCACGGCCAACGAGCTGGCCGCGGCAGCCAAGGCCAAGCAGCTCGGCTATCTGCAGTGCACCCTGGGCAAGACCCCGGCCCACGCGGAAAAGGCCGAGGAGCCCATGTTCATCGGCGGCGACCAGGCCCTCTACGAAAAGCACCTGGACATTTTCAAGATCATCGGCCTGCCCAACTACGTGGGTAGCGTCGACGCCTCCTGCGCGGTGAAGCTCATCTCCAACATGATCGGCATGACCAACCTGGCGGTGCTGGCCGAGGGCATCAAGGTGGGCGACAAGGCCGGGCTGGACCGCAAGTTGCTGCTGGAGCTGCTGTCCGACACGGGCGCGCGCAGCTTCCAGATGGACGTGCGTGGTCCCTGGATCGCGGCGGACGACTTTGCCCCGCGTTTTGGGCTGGACCTGGCCCTGAAGGACGTGCGCCTCGGGCTGGAGATGGCCCGGGCCTGGGCCCTGGACCTCAAGGCCATGGAAGCTGCCCTGGTCTATTACCAGCAGGCCAGCGCGGCGGGCTTCGGCAAGGAGGACTGCAACGCCGTGGCCAAGGTGGTGGGCCAGAAGTAGGATTTTCGGATGCACCGGTCGGGGGCGGGCAGAGCCCCCGTTCGGGTGCGCAGACGAGCGGGTACAAGCCGGGCGGCATGTGTCGCCCCGGCAGAGCGGTATAAACTGGAACCAAGGAGAGAGCGCATGAAACGGTTATTGTTGGGCATGGCGGTCTTGGCGTTGCTGGCAGGCGCGCTGCAGGCTCAGGCGGCACAATACAAGGACATGACCATCCGCGCGGCCACGGCCAATCCGGAAGGCAGCCTGCACACCACGGCCATCAACAAGTTCAAGGAGATTGTGGAGCAGGAGTCCGGCGGCAAGATCAAGGTGCAGACCTTCTACGGCGGCTCCATGGGCGACGAGCAGGCCAACGTGCGCCAGCTGCGCAGTCAGGAGATCCACCTGGCGGTGCTGGCCGTGGGCAACCTGACCCCCTTCGCGCCCCAGGCCAACATTTTCTATTTGCCCTACATGTTCCCCAGGATCGAAGGCGCCTACAACCTGCTGGGCAACGAGGGCTTCGTGGCCAAGACCGCCGACGTCATCGCCAAGGAAAGCGGCACGCGCCCCTTGTCCTGGCTGGTGGGCGGTTACCGGCACCTGACCAACTCCAAGCGCCCCGTGAAGACCATCGACGACCTCAAGGGGCTGAAGATCCGCACGCCTCCCGTGGCCATTCAGCTGGAGAGCTTCCAGTCCTGGGGCGTTGAGCCGCATCCCCTGGCCTGGTCCGAGACCTTCAACGCCCTGCAGCAGGGTGTGGTGGACGGTCAGGAGAACCCCCACGCCGTGAACCGCGACCAGAAGTTCTGGGAAGTCCAGAAGTACATCACCCAGCTGCACTACCTGCTGTGGGTGGGCCCCATGCTGGTGAGCGACGCCTGGTACCAGAAGCTGGACGCCGACACCAAGGAGCTGGTGACCCGGGCCGCCAAGGAAGCCGCGCAGTACGAGTGGCAGTGGGCCGCCGAGCAGGATCAGATCGCCCTGCAGGAATGCCTGGACAAGGGCATGCAGCTCGACACCCTGGAAGACGAGGCCGTGTGGCAGGAAAAGGCCCGGGCCCTGTGGGTGAAGTTCCACGACCAGGTGGGCGGACAGGCCGTGATCGACGAGGCCCTGGTCATCATCGGCAACTAGCCGGACCGGCTACGCTCTGAACCAATCCGATAGGAGGCAGGCGACCATGTTCGGACAGCTGACGCGACTGTTACGCACGATCTACGATAACTTCGAGGAGGCTTTCAGTGCGCTCAGCGTGGGCGTCATGGTTGCCTGCCTCATGCTCCAGGTGGGTGCACGCTGGGTCACCGGAGCGGGGGTGGCCTGGACCGAGGAGCTGAGCCGTTTCGCCTTTCTCTGGGCGGTGTTCGTGGGCGCGGCCCTGGTGGCCAAGCACGGGACCCACGTGCGCATCTCGGCCCAGTATCTGCTCATGCCCCCCAAGACCAGGCTGGTGTTCCGCGCCTTCACCGACCTGCTCTGGGTCTGCTTCAACCTCTACATCGCCTGGCTGAGCTGGGAAGTGATCCGCGGGGGGCTGGAATTCCCCGAGCTCTCGCCCACGCTGAAGATCGTGCGCGGCTATGTGGAGCTGATCATCCCCTTCGGCTTCGTGCTCATGAGCTGGCGCATCGTGGAAGGCTACATCATCCGCTGGCGCAAGGGGACCCTCGTCGAGATGGTGCAGGAAATTCACGAGCGGGAGGCGAGCTGACATGGAAATCTCCGTTCTCACCATGGTGTTGGTCTCTCTGGGGGCCATGTTTCTCCTGGGCATGCCGGTGTTCATGAGCCTGGCCATCGCCTCGGTGGTGGCGCTGCTCTACGGCGGCTACCTGCCCATGTCCGTGATCCACAACTCCATCTTCGACGGGCTGAACATCTTTCCGCTCCTGGCCATTCCCTGCTTCGTCATTGCGGGCACGCTCATGGAGCACGGCAACATCACCAACCAGATCGTGAGCGTGGTCAAGCAACTGGTGGGGCGCATGCACGGCGGGCTGGGCATCACCACGGTCCTGGCCTGCACCTTCTTCGCGGCCATTTCGGGCTCCGGGCCGGGCACCGTGGCCGCCGTGGGCACCATCCTGGTGCCGGCCATGCTGCGCAGCGGCTACAGCAAGGAGTACGCGGCCTCGGTGGCCTCCTCCGGCGGCACCATCGGCCTGCTGATCCCGCCCAGCAACCCCATGATCATCTACGCCATCCTGGGCAACGTCTCGGTCACGGCCATGTTCACGGCCGGGTTCATTCCGGGGTTCGTGGTGGGTTTTTCCATGTGCTTCACGGCCTACATGGTGGCGAGGCGGCGGGGTTTCGCCGGTGACAAGGACGCGCCCCCGTTCCATTTCCCCAGCTTCCTCAAGAGCTGCTGGAAGAGCTTTTTCTCCCTGGCCACGCCCTTCGTGATCCTGGGCTCCATCTACTCCGGGCTCTGCACGCCGGTGGAGGCCGCGGTGCTGGCCATCGGCTACGCGCTCTTCGTGGGCTTCGTGATCAACCGGGCCCTGACCCTGAACTCGGTGTACAAGTCCCTGCTGGAAGGGGCGCTGATCTGCGGCGCGGTGCTGCTCATCGTGGGCACCTCCACCCTGTTCGGCAAGATCCTCACCTTCGAGGAAGCGCCCCAGCGTTTGGCCCAGGCCGTGCTCAACATCTCCAGCGACCCCAACATGGTGCTGCTGATGATCATCGGCGTGCTGCTGATCCTGGGCATGTTCATGGAGACCCTGTCCACCATCATCATCCTGGTGCCGGTGCTCATGCCCATGCTCAACATGCTGGGCATCGACCCCATCCACTTCGGGATCATCCTGGTGGTGACCAACGAAATGGCGCTGCTCACGCCGCCCCTGGGTGTGAACCTCTTCGTGGCCTCGCGCATCGCCAAGGTCTCGGTGGAGCGCATCGCCATCGGCGTGCTGCCCTTCCTGCTCACGCTGATGCTCTGCATCCTGCTCTTCACCTTCTTCCCGAGCATTTCCACCTGGCTGCCCAAGGTCATCGGGTACGGACAATAACGCTTAGCCCCTCCGGGCCGGCCGCGAGCCGGTCCGGAGACACATCAAGCAGACAAGGAGCCGACCATGCCGCACGGATACAACGGAAAAATCCTGATCGTGGACCTCGCCAAGGGCACCTGGAGCGTGGAGACCCACGACGAGAGCTGGTACCGCACCTACTGGGGGGGCGGGGCCCTGGCCTCCTGGTACCTGCACAAGCTCGTTCCCCCCAAGGCCGATCCCCTGGGGCCTGACAACGTGCTGGTCTTCGCCGCCTCCGTGCTCTGCGGCGCCGGGCTCTCGGGCTTCAACCGCTACACCGTGGCGGCCATGAACCCGCTCACCGGGGGCTTCGGCGAGTCCGAGGCCGCGGGCTACTTCGGCCCCGAGCTCAAGTTCGCCGGGTACGACGCCGTGGTCTGCACCGGGGTGGCGCCCAAGCCCGTGTACCTCTGGATCAACCGGGGGCAGGTGGAGCTGCGCGACGCCAGCAAGTATTGGGGGCTGGAGAACGCCCCCACCCTGGACGGCATCAAGGCGGAGCTGGGCGACAAGAAGGTGCGCATCGCCTCCATCGGCCCGGCCGGTGAGCACAAGGTGCGCATCGCCTGCATCATCAACGAGTTGGCCCACGCCAACGGCCGCTGCGGCATGGGCGCGGTGATGGGCTCCAAGAATCTCAAGGCCGTGGCCGTGCGCGGGGACGAGGACAGCCTTGCCTTCGCCGACCCCGAAGCCCTCAAGGAACTCAATTCCTGGCACCGCAAGCGCATCGCCGAGCACATGCCCAACGTGAACATGCGCAAGTTCGGCACCGTGCAGCACCTCATGGCCCAGCAGAATTCCGGCATCCTGCCCACCCGCAACTGGAGCGACTGTCAGTTCGAGGACGCGGCCAAGCTCGGCTGGGAAGGCTACGAGCAGGTCCAGGAGGGCGTGCACACCTGCTACAAGTGCTCGGTGGCCTGCAAGCGCAAGGTCAAGAACACCACCGAGAAGCGCTACGGCGGTCCCGAGTACGAAACCCTGGCCGCCCTGGGCTCCATGTGCGGCGTGGGCGACCTGGACGCCGTGTGCAAGGGGCACGAGCGCTGCAACGCCCTGGGCCTGGACACCGTGGGCGCCGGTGCGGCCGTGGCCTTTGCCATGGAGCTGGCCGAAAAGGGCATCCTGGGCGAGCAGGACTTCGGAGGGCGCGCCATCCGCTTCGGCGACGGCGCCGGGATGCTGGAGCTGCTGGACCGTATCGCTACGCGCCAGGGCCTGGGCGACACCCTGGCCGAGGGGGTGAAGCGCGCCGCCGAGCGCATCGGCAACGGCGCGGAGCAGTACGCCTTTCACGTCAAGGGGCAGGAACCCGCCTTCCACGATCCGCGCGGCAAGACCGGCGTGGGGCTGGGCTTTGCCCTGTCGCCCACGGGCGCTGACCACATCGAGGCGCCCCATGAAGTGCCCTTCCAGGGCGAGGGGCTGAAGCTGGTGGGCCCGCTGGGCATCGTCAACGCGCCCAAGCCCCTGGACAACGGCCCGGACAAGGTGCGCTACTTCATTGCCGGGGAAAAGACCTGGGCCATGAACAACACCCTGGGGCTGTGCAACTTTGTGGTGGCTCCGCTCTTCGCCATGACCTACGCCAAGCTCTGCGCCGCCGTGGAGGCCATCACGGGCTGGCAGACCAGCCTGCACGAACTGCTGCTGGCCGGGGAGCGCTCCATGGTGCTGGCGCGCATGTTCAACGTGCGCCAGGGCATGGACCGCAAGGACGACACCCTGTTCCGCCGCATGTACGAACCCCTGCCCAGCGGCGTGCTCAAGGGCACCGTCCTGGACCGTCGCGAGTTCGAGGGAGCCCTCGATCTCTACTACGCCATGCTGCACTGGGACGAGCAAGGCGTGCCCACCAAGGGCGCGCTCCACAACCTGAACCTGGACTGGCTCGCATGAACCGGGCCTGGAACTACTGGGAAGCCGCACCCCCGGTAGCGCGGGAGTCTGCCATGCAGGTCACGCTGAAGCTGGAAGCCATTCTCGCCCGCTTTGCCCCGGAAAACGCCGCGGCCTATCCGGTGGAGCCGGGGTTGACCGTGGGCGGGCTCATGGCGCGGCTGGGCATCCGGGAGGACGAGGTGATGCTGGCCTTTGTCAACGGTTGCCCGGCCAATCTGGACACGGAACTGCCGGACCGGGCCACGGTGGCCCTCTGCCCTTACATCTGCGGCGGGTAGGAACATGGACATTCGCTTGAAGTACGGCGGGGGCTACAAGACCCTCGTGCTGCCGGACAACGCCGACGTCACGGTGTTCACCCCCCGGGAGCTGCCGGTGCTGCCGGACCTGGGCGAGGCCCTGGACGCGGCCCTGGACGCGCCGCTGGGCGCCGTGCCCCTGGAACAGCGCCCCCGCCCGGCTTCCGTGGCCATTGCCGTGCCGGACGAGACGCGCCCCGCGCCCCTCAAGGTGCTGCTGCCGGTCCTGCTGGGGCGGATATTCCGCTGCTGGCCTGACCTGGAGCCCGAGCAGGTCCGCATCGTCGTCGGGGGCGGGTTGCACCCCGCCCCGGACGAGGCCCAGC
>CAZNSV010000046.1:0-12653 GCA_964575775.1 uncultured Desulfovibrionaceae bacterium | reverse complement strand
GCCAGGGCCACGTTGCGCCTGAGCAGCTCCTCCCCGGCTTCCAGGGCCACCACGACCAAGAGCTCGCTGGGCGCGCTGTTGCAGATGGAGAGGTACTGCTTGTAACGCTCCATGCGCTCCAACAGCTCCCGGTCCCGGCAGGCGATCCAGCCGATGCGCAGACCAGCCAGGCCGTAGGCCTTGGACATCACGCCCAGGGAGAGCCCCCGCTCGCAGGCGCAGGCCGCGGGGGGCAGGCGCCGGGCCGGATCGAGCTCCATGCCCCGGTAGACCTCGTCGGAAAAGAGGTGGATGCCGCGCTCGTCGCAGAGCTGCACCAGGGCCTGGTAGCGCTCGGGCCGCAGCAGCGCGCCGGTGGGGTTGTTGGGAAAGTTGATGGCGATGACCTTGGTGTTGGGGCGCAGTCGCTCCCGCACCAGGTCCGGGTCCAGCTGCCAGCCGTCCTGCGGATCCAGGGGCAGGCCCGTGACCTGGGCCAAGGCCAGGGGCAGGCTCTCGCTGGACTGGTAGTTGGGCAGGCAGACCAGGGCGTGGTCCTCGGGACCGAGCAGGGCGTGCATGGCGCAGAAGATGCCCTCCTCGGCTCCGGCGAAACAGAGCACGTGCTCGGGGCCCAGGCCGGGATAGAGCCCGGCAATGGCCTGGCGCAGCTCGGGCGCGCCCCAGGTCTGGGTGTAGCCCAGGGACAGCTCCTCCCACTGGACGCGGCGCTGGGGCGTGGCGAGTTCAAGCAGTTCTTTAAGGGTGGGGGCGGCCATGTCCGAGCCAGCGGCGTTGAAGCGGGCCGCGAACTCCCAACGGGAGAAGCGAACCTCCAAGGCAAAAGGGGGCAGTTGGCGCATGCGGCGGCTCCTCTTGGCAAGGGATTGGGGGAGAGGGGTTGTTTACTGCCTGACGCGCGCCCTGTCCACCGCTTCGAGCTTGCGGCAGACCTCGCGGGCCAGCTCCACCCAGCGGGGGCTGGCGAAAAAATCGGGAGTGTCCAGATATTCGGGGTGGCAGACCGCGGCCTTGGCCAGGTTGGCGGCGGCCTCGGCCACGTCGCCGTGCATGTCCAGGATGCGCAGGCACTGGAACTTGAACTTGTTGTAGGCCACCAGGCGCTTGGGGTAGGGGGTGCGGCGCATGTCCTTGACCAGGGTCTCCAGGGTGTCGCCGAAGGCGCGGGTCTCGGGGAGTTTGCCCTCGCGGCACTGCTCCCGCTTGAGACGCAGGTAATTGAGGATGAGCTTGCTGGAAGCCACGCTCTCGCGCAGGAAAAAGTCGGGCATGACCTGCACCACGTGCTGCAGCAGCCGGAAGGAGCGCTTGTCCTTCTTGGCGATGAGGCGTTCGAGCTTTTCCTGGAGCTGCACGTTCTTGGTCACCAGCAGCGGTACCCGGGTGGAGGCCAGGCGCAGGGCGATGCGGTCGAAGACCCGGGTGGTGGTGTCCAGGACCTTGTTCAGGCCCGGGTTGTTGTAGAAGATTTCGTTGCGCGGCAGGCTGGGGTCGCTGTGCAGGGCCTGGACAATGGCCCCCGCCGCCTCGATGATGTTCTTCTCGGCGCTGTAGCTCACGGCCAGGTTGTAGCACACGGCCGCGCGGTTGTGCGGCGACAGGGCCAGGAGCCGGCGGTAGATCTCGATGGCCCGGGCCGAGCCCACCTGCTTGCGCACCACGATGCCCAGGTGGGTGATCTCGTTACAGGCCTCGCTGAAGACCTCGGGGTACTCCACGGCGCGGAAGAACAGCTGTTCGGCCTCGTCGAAGTTGCGGTCGTCCAGGGCGGCCAGGCCCAGGAACATGAGCTGGCGTGGCTGCAGGGCCGTGGGGTCCTGGCTGGCGATCTTCTTGAAGGAGTCGCGGGCCAGGTCCCCGAAGCGCTTGATCATGGGGTGCCCCTTGCCCAACACGCTCTTCAGGTCCAGCTTCACGATCTCGCCTGCGATGCGGGAGATGCTCTCGCTGCCAGTGCCGCCTTCCTGCTCCCCGCTGTGCTCCTGGATGCGCTCGGCTTTCTTGAGGGCAGCCTCGAAGTTCTCCATGGCGTCTTCCAGCAGGGCCATGATGCCGGGGCTGGTGGGGGATTCGCCCTGCTCGATGCGCTCCTTGACCTGCTCCACCCGAACGTTGCCGATCTCCTTGTTGGGTTCGGGAATGGTCTCGGCCACTTCCTGGGCCTGGGAGAAGCGCACCAGGGCCTTGGGATAGCGCTTGACCTGCACGTAGACCCGCCCGCTCTCCAGGTAGGCCTCGGGGTCCTGGGGCAAAAGCTCGATGGCGCGCTTGAAGCACTCGATGGAGCGCTCGAAATCGCCCTCGGCCTTGGCCTTGATGCCGTTGCGGATCCAGTTCTCGGCCTCGGCCTTGCGCTCGGAGAGCTCGCGCTCCTCCCGCTTCTGCATCAGGTCGCTGAAGGCGCTGCTGCGATGGGGCAGGTACTCCTGCAGATAGGCGCGCATCTCCTCCAGGCGCTCCATGATCTGCTCTTTCATGCGCAGGCGGAAGAAATTGGGGTTGAGACCGGAGAGGGAGTCCTGGGGCTTGAGGATGAAGCAGCCCGTGATGCCGAAGCGCGCCAGTGCGGTGATGGTCTTCTCGCGCTTCTGGGTCAGCTGGATGTCCGGGAACACGGGCACGCACTTGGCGATGATGGCGGCGGCATCGCGCTTGGAGCGCTGCAGCACCAGGGAGAGGTCGTTGAAGAAGTCGCCCAGCTCCTTGGTGACCTTGCCCTTGCCGGCCTGGCCATAGACCGTGAGGGGCGGGTTGACGAGAAAGACCCCCTCGCTCTGCACCAGCAGCGCGGCCAGGCGCCGCACGTTGTCCAGGTAGGCGCCCTCGGTGGGGTGCACCTTCACGTCCATGAAGCCCAGGATGGCCAGGATGACCCCGAGCTGCTCCCTGAGGATCTTGTCGCGGATGAAAACGTGGATGGGCTCACCGTTGAACGGGGCCAGCACGGGGTCCTGCTGGACCGGAGGTGTTTGGCTCTTGAGCATGGCCCTCTCATGCCGCTCTGGTTGCGGGGGGGGGCAGGTCCCGGAGCGCCGGTTGTGCATCGTTGCCCCTTGGAGCGTATTGCCATTCAAAAAGGCTGGATGCTTTTATGCATTTTCCTGGAACAAGTGGCAATTATTTCAGGAGAGCGCCTTGTTTCGAGGCGAAACGCGCTAGGGTCTGCAGGCCTCGAGCCTGGCCTGCAGAATCACCTCGATCTTCTTGCGCAGCAGCTCGGGGGTGAAGGGCTTGGGCAGATAGTTGCTCACGCCGCTGTGGATAGCCTCCACGATGTCCTCGGCCTTGGACTCGGCGGAGACCATGAGGAAGGGCGTGTCCCGCCCCCAAGGGGTGGCGCGCACGTAGCGCAAGAGCTGCAGGCCGTTCATGCGCGGCATGTTCCAGTCGCTGACGATGAAGTCCACGGGCTTTGCGTCCAGCAGCTCCTGAGCGGCCTTGCCGTCCTCGGCCTCGAACAGCGGACCGCAGCCCATGGCCTTGATGGTGCGCATGATGATGCGGCGCATGCTGTTGGAGTCGTCCACCACCAGGAAGCTCATGGCGGCGGTGGCTTGTGCGCAAGCGTTCTGCATCGGCCCGGTTTCTCCCGCCTTGCGGCTGTGCCGGATGTGCGTCCGGTTCGAGACGGTAAGGGTGTGGTCGCGCCGTGGAAGCGGCAGCGACACTATGCCGGGCCCGAAAGCCTGTCAATGCGGGCTGCTGGCCCGGCTTCAGGCCCGGTTTCGGCCCGGCTCAAGTCAGTTCCGCCCCTCCTCAGTCGTCGCAGCCGCAGGTGTCCGCGCCGCGCTCCAGGGTCACGGTCTGGCCGGGGCGCAGTTCCATGAGTCGCGTCTCGGGTGCCAGGTCTGCCAGGTGCCGCGCAAAGGCCTGGGTGCTCTTTTCCAGCACCGGGAAGGTGCCCCAGTGCATGGGGGTCACGGCGTCGCAGCCCAGCAGGCTGCAGGCCAGGGCTGCCTGGCGCGGGTCCATCGTGAACACCCCGCCGATGGGCAGGGCGGCCAGGTCGATGGCGTAGAGCCGCCCCCAGACTTCCATGCCGCTGAAGATGCCCGTATCGCCGGCATGGTAGATGGTGTAGCCGTCGGCCAGGGTGATGATGTAGCCCACGGCCACCCCGGAGTCGGAGCTGTGGTAGGCCTGGGTCATGGTGACCACGGCGCCGTTCACGGTCATGGAGCCGCCGATGTTGAAGCCGATGCCGTTGAGCACCAGCTCCTGGGGCAGGCCGCGCTGCATCAGGGCCTGGGTCGTGCCCACCACGGCGCCGACCTTGGCGCCCGTTTCCTTGGCGATTTCCACCGCCTGCCCCACGTGGTCCCCGTGGTCGTGGGTCACCAGGATCAGGTCCGGCTTGGCGATGCTGCAGCAGTCGGCCTTGCAGACCGGGTTGCCCTCGAAAAAGGGGTCGATGAGGATGTTCACACCGGAGCTGGCGATCTGGAAGTTGCTGTGTCCGTGCCAGGTCAGTTTGTGTTGCATGGTGCCCTCCTCGCGGGTTGGGTCGGGTTGGCGCGTCGCATGGGCGGGGTGCCTGCACGCGACGGGTCGCGGCGTATGCTGTTCACGCGGTGTGCCTGGCAAGGCGGCCAGGGCACTCCGGCGCGGTTCCCGAGTCTCAGTCTTGCGGTTCGGCCCAGCGCGGGCCGAGGCCGTGCGGTACGTCCAACTGGTCCAGGATGCGCCCCACCACCTGGGCCAGGAGCTCCTCGATACTGGTCGGGCGGTGATAAAAGCCCGGCGCAGGGGGCAGGATCACGGCCCCGGCCCGCCTGGCCCGCAGCATGTTCTCCAGGTGGATGGCGGAAAGGGGCGTTTCCCTGGGCACCAGCACCAGCCGCCGCCCCTCCTTGAGGGCCACGTCCGCGGCCCGGTGGATGAGGTTGTTGCCCAGGCCCTGGGCAATGGCCGCCAGGCTGGCCATGGAGCAGGGGCAGACCACCATGCCGCCGTGCCGCCAGGAGCCGCTGGCCGGACCGGCCGCCAGCTCGCCCTGACCGTAGAGCGCGGCGCACCAGGGCTCCAGCTCGGCCACGCCGAAGTCCGCCTCCAGGGCCAGCACCTGCCGGGCCGCGTCCGAGACGATGCAGTGCGTCTCCCGGCCCGCGGCGTGCAGGGCCTGGAGCAGCAGGCGCGCGTAGGGCATGCCGCTGGCGCCCGTGAGGGCCACGACGATCCGGTTGTTGCTCATTCTGCGTCCTTGCTACGGCGAGCCCCAAGGGCCCGCAGTCTAATCCAACCCCAGCTTGGGCCAGAGGGAGTCGATGCGGGCCTTGGTCTCGGGGTCCATGACCAGGCTGTCCGGCCACTCCCGGAAATGGTTGTCGTCGGGGCCTTTCTTGGTGGCGTCGATGCCCAGCTTGCCCCCGAAAAATGCCGTGGGCGAGGCGTGGTCCAGGGCGTCCAGGGGGCCTTCGAGGATGATCAGGTCGCGGCGCGGGTCCACGTTGTTGCCCACGCGCCAGAGCACCTCCGAGGTGTTCTGCACGTTCACGTCCTTGTCCACCACCACGATGATCTTGGTGAACATCATCTGCCCCAGTCCCCAGAGGGCGTACATCACCTTGCGCGTCTGGCCGGGGTAGCGTTTGTCGATGCTCACGAAGCAGAGGTTGTGGAACACCCCTTCCAGGGGGAGGTTCATGTCCACCACCTCGGGCAGCTGCTTCTTGATGATGGGCAGGAAGATGCGCTCCGTGGCCTTGCCCATGTAGCAGTCTTCCATGGGGGGCGGGCCCACCAGGGTGGCCGGGTAGATGGCGTCCTCGCGATGGGTCATGCAGGTCACGTGGAACACCGGGTAGTCGTCGGCCAGGGAGTAGTAGCCGGTGTGGTCGCCGAAGGGGCCCTCGCGTCGGCGCTCGTGGGGCTCCACATAGCCCTCCAGGACGAACTGGCTGTTGGCCGGGACCATGAGGTCCACGGTCTTGCACTTGACCAGCTCCACGGGGCTCTGGCGCAGAAAGCCCGCCAGCAGGAACTCGTCCAACTCGTCGGGCAGGGGCGCGGTGGCGGCGTAGGTGGTCACGGGATCGGCGCCGATGGCCACGGCCACCTCCAGGCGCTGGTTCTTCTGCTCGGCCAGATGATAGTGATAGGCCCCGCCCTTGTGCCGGTGCCAGTGCATGCCCGTGGTACGGCGGTCGAAGACCTGCATGCGATACATGCCCACGTTGCGCACCCCGGTCTCGGGGTTCTTGGTGATCACCAGGGGCAGGGTGATGAAGGGGCCGGCATCCTCGGGCCAGGTGGTGAGCACGGGCATCTGGTAGAGGTCCACCTCGTCGCCCATGAGCACCTTGTCGTGACAGGGCGCCTTGGTCACTTCCTTGGGAAAGATGTTGGCCACGCGCTTGAGCTTGGGGATCAGCTTGAGCTTCTTCAGCATGCTGTCGGGCTTCTCGATCTCCAGGAACTCGTGCACGCTGTCGGCAATGGCGTCCAGGTTCTCCACCTCGAGGGCCAGGTGCATGCGCTCGTAGGAGCCGAAGGCGTTGGTCAGCACCGGGAATCGGGAGCCCTGGGGGTTGGTGAAGAGCAGGGCCGGACCCACCCGCTTGCTCACTCGGTCGGTGATCTCGGCGATTTCCAGCTTGGGGTCCAGCAGCGCGTCGATGCGCTTGAGCTGGTCGCGGCGCTCCAGTTCCTTGACAAAGGCCTGCAAATCCTTGTGGGGCATGTATCTCTCCTTGCGATCGAAAGCGTGGGGCGGCCCCGGAGATGGCGACTCGGAGCTGAAAATGGCCGACATTTTCACGCTCCGAGCAGGAAGGCGCGCCCGCACAAGGCTGCGGGGCGCACCTCGGCCTCCGGGGCTCGATGTTCGCTATGGTGTGCGTCGTACAGTATACCAGCGGCCCGGGGCTGACAAGGACAACACGGCGGGCGTGGCGGGGGGGCTCTGCCTGCCGTGGGCACGCCCATGAAGCGCTTCATTAAGAAGAGCGGTTACGCAGCAAATCCGAGAGCTCGGCAGGAGTATAGGGTGTGGGCGACTTTCTGTGCAGCATTGCGTGGCAATTGGCGCAAACCGGGACAAGGTCGGTAGTAGGATTCACCAAGTAGCCTTCATCCTTGAGGCTGAGAGGGTGTAGGTGGTGGATATGGATGAAGCCAGTTCCGATGTGACCGTATACCTCCCCAAAATTGAAGCCACAGACCATGCATGCTGCTCCGTGTATGGCGATGCAAGCTGCCCGCGCCTCACGGCTTCGTTCGTACCTGTTGACAAGCACCGTGTCCGTTGCTCCTTCAAAAAAACCATCAAGGGGGGGCAATTCTTCCGTGGAACGCTCCCTGGGGGTGATAAAGGAGGATGAGGAGGTAGCGACATTCTCAATAAAGGCAACTACTCCAGGTGAGTGGGCCTTTTCGGTCATGGGGTGTTTTTTTGATTTCCCTGCATGATTGATCAGAGAGAGGTGTAATTCGAGATACCAGGCGTAGCTTTCTCGTAAATCTTCTGCGTTTATTTCTGAAAAATCGAGGCAAAAACTGTTGGGAACGGTTATATATGCGCTTTTTTCGTGTTTGAGTTTTGGTACAAGTTCTTTGTCGATCACAAGGTGAACAAGGTTCTTTTTAAGTGCAGCGACTTCAATGTTGCCAACGTTGATCCGAATAAGGTGGGGAAACAGGGAGATGAAAGTGCGTTCAGGGAAGAGTGAGGAAGCATAGTTCCAGCTCGCTGTTAGCAAGGCAATCCCAGCCGTCCGCAGTGCAGGGTTCACAAGGAGCCGCTCAATGACTCGCTGGGCTTCAAAAGGATCGTGTCTATTAACTTGATTCATGATATGTCTCCCCCCCCTCAGGGCAGCTCGATGCGCTCCAGCTGCAGCACGGGCGTGAGGTCGCGCACCAGGGCCAGGACCTCCGCGCGCTGGTGCGGCGAAAAGACCAGCACGGCCACCGCCGCGTAGCGGTCCAGGATGCTGGCGTAGCAGAGGTTGTCGCAGCCCTCCAGCAGAAAGCGCAGCCGCGCCACCAGGGGACGCGGCAGGCGCAGGTACAGTCGCTCCGAGCGCCGGGGCGGGGGCGGAACCGGCGCCGGTCCGCGTGGCCGCGAACGGCGGGGACGGCTGGACATCAGAGGATCCGGGCGCCCTCCTCGCCCACCTCCACGATGAATTCCCAGCGGATGCCGCCCCAGTTCGGGTCATAGAGCCCGGGCTCGATGGAGACCACCATGCCCGGCTTGAGTTCCATGGCCGTGCGCGGCCCCAGGCTGGGGGGTTCGTGGGTCTCCAGGCCGATGCCATGCCCCAGGGCGTGGGTGAACTGGGCCTCCACTCCGTGCCGGGCGAAGCTGCCCCTGGCCACGTGATACAGATCCGAGGCGGGCATGCCGGGGCGCAGGGCCGCGATGGCCGCCTGCTGCGCCTCCTGCACCAGGTCCCGGGTGCGCAGGAAGCGGTCCGAGGGCTTGGGCCCCACCCAGAAGGTGCGGGTCTGGTCCGAGCAGTAGTCCTCCACGCGCCCCCCCACGTCCACCAGCACCAGGCAGTGCTCGGTGATCAGGGTCTCGCCCGGAATGGCGTGGGGCAGGGCCGCGTTGGCATCCACGGCCACGATGGGTTTGAAGGAGGATTCGCTGGCGCCCAGCTCCCGGAAGAGCTTCTCGATGTCCCAGGCCACCTGGGCCTCGCTGCGCCCCGGCACGAGCAGCTCCGGCACCCGGGCGAAGACCTCGTGGTTCACGGCCATGGAGCGCTCGATGCGCGCCATTTCGAAGGGGTCCTTGAGCACCCGCAGCCCCTCCACCAGGTTGTAGGTGGGTTGCAGGGGCATAAGCTGGCGCAGATAATCGAAGGTCTCCACGCACATGGCGCGGGCCTCGATGCCCAAGGGGCGGTCGCCCTGGGGCAACAGGCCCTTGATCCACAGGCGCTGCTTGTCCCGGTCCGCGCCGGAGGCCACGAACAGGCGTTCGCTGTCCCAGAGCCGCAGGGCCGCGTCTTCGTAGCGCGGGTCGGTGAAGAGCCAGTCCTCGCCCCGGGCCGTGATCAGGAGCCAGCCCGCGGTCTCGTTGCACTGGGGGTCGTGCAGTTCGAAGCCGCTCAGGTAGAAGCGGTTGGCGGCGGAGCTCACCAGCAGGGCCGTGAGTCCGGCCTCCATGATGCTGTAGCGCAGTTTCTCCCGGCGGGAGGCGTAGAGGGATGCGTGCATGTCAAACCTTGTAGGTGGTTTCGGGTTTGCCCAGGAGCAGGCGTTCGGCCCATTCCACGCCCTGCATCAGGGAGTGGTCCATGTTGGCCACTTCGTATTTCCAGCCGCCGAAGCGCCCCCGCGAGTAGATCTGCCGGGCTTCCAGCCAGGGGATGAGCGTACCCAGGGCCTCGTCGCGGCGCAGGGTGGGGATGGGGTAGCCGTAGTCCAGCACGGCCTGCCAGCGGGTGACGATCCGCTCCCGCTCCGCCGCGTCCAGCATGGCGGTGTTCACCAGGCCTTGTACCGTGCGCTCCATGAGGCCGTCCAAGTCCTCGGGCTTGTGGGCCGAGAAGGAGGTCTCGGCCATGAGCCCCCTGGCCTGTCCTGGGGGCGCCACGTTGTTGGGCGAGTAATTGTGGAAGTTGGTGAGACGATAATAGGGGCAGTTGTCCTCGGGGAAATACATCCAACAGGTGTCGTCGTCCCGGGTACCGGCCACGCCCACCCCGGCCACGAACACGCCGTTGTGCTCCAGCAGGGTTGCGGCGTCGCGCAGGGCGTCGGGCGCGTCGGTCAGGAGCTGCTGCACCAAGAGGTCCAGGGGGCCGGTATTGAGCAGGTGCTCGTAGGTGTAATCGCCCCCGGGTGTGGACACGGTCTTGGCCACGGGGTCGATGCGCGTCACGGGGCACTGCAGCACGATGCGGTCGGCAAAGCGCTTGGCCACGTTGCGGTAGATCTCTCCGGTGCCGCCGTGCAGCGGGAAGCGGAAGAGCCGATTGGGGCCCCAGCCCACGTCGTCCTGCTGCAGGATGAGGTTTTCCAGGACCTTTTCCAGGTCCACGATGCTGACCCGCTCGCCGATCCAGTGGTAGGCCATGCGCTCGGCCGGGGTGGCCCAGACCTTGAAATTGTAGGGGCGCATGAACAGGCGGGTGATGCCCGCGCCGAACACGCACTCGAACCATTGGGCGAAGTTCTGCGGGGGCTCGGTGCCGCGGCGCCCGGGCAGCAGCCCCTGCACGCACTCCCATTGCAGCGCCTTGGCCAGGTGGCGGATGTTGTTCTGGAAGGGGTAGGGCACCCAGCCCTGGTCCAGGCGCACCCGGGAGATGCGCTGGTGTTCGAGGTATTGCCCCTGCAGGGCTTCTTCCAGGACCCGGTCGTAGTAGTCGTAGTGGGAGAAGAGGACGTGCCCCCCAAGGTCCCAGGTGAACCCGGCCTGGTCCGTGAAGCTGGCCGAGAGGCCGCCCACGTGGTCGTTGCGCTCCAGCACGAGAAAGTCGCGGGTGCCCAGCTCGCTGAGCCGCAGGGCCGCGCCCAGGCCGGTGGGTCCGGCGCCGATGATCAGGAATTTGCTGTGCATGCCTGTCCTTTGCGCTTGGCTGTTTCCGGTGGTCCCCCCGGCTTCATAGTCCCAGCCCCTGTTCCAGGCAGGGGAGACGCCGGGTGAGGTCGTCCAGCAGCAGGGCCTGTTGTCGTTGCTGGAGTTCCAGCAAGGTCTCGGGCGGGTAGCGGTGCATGAGCTTGTAGCGGTTGCCCAGGTAGTTGCCCTGGGCCGGGCCGGAAAGGCGGACCCGGTGCCCGCTCTTCTGGCGGTGCCGCACCTCCAGGCCGCCCTGGTAGCAGCAGAAACGCCCCTCTTTGATGGCCTGGCGCAGATCCCGCTCCAGGTCGTCGCACTGGGTGGGAGAGAAGCGCAGGTCGAAGCCGCCGCCCTCGCGCAGCCGCGCGGTGTCGAAGAGGTGGCAGCACCCGGTCACGGACACGCAGGGGCGCAGATACCGGAACTGCCCCCGCATGGGAACCTGGGCATGGAGCTGCGACATGGCAAAGGGCATGGCCAGGGCCTGGCGCAGGTCGGTGGCTGGCGCGGCACCCGGGGGGGCGCTCAGGCGCAGGTGCAGGTCCGCGCTCTGGATCACGTCCGGGGCGTCGTGGTCCACCACGCAGCAGCCCCAGGCCGCGGCCTCGGGATAGGCCAGCCGCGCCGCGTGCAGCTGCTCCAGCCAATCCGGCGGGGGCAGGGCGTCGTCGTCCAGGTAGGCCACGCACTCCAGGCTGTCCAGCTCGGGCAGGGCCGCCAGCCAGTTGCGGGCCGCCGGGGCCCCGACGTTCACGGGCAGGCGGATGACCCGCAGGGACTCGCGCCCCAGACGCTGCTCCCAGGCCCCGAGGACCTCGGACGTGGCGTCACTGCTGCCGTTGTCCAGGGCGAAGATGCGGGTCAGCCCCCGGCTTGCGGCCAGGGCATCCAGGGTTGCATCCAGGAAAGGGGCCTTGTTGAAGGTGTAGAGCAGGGCCGCCGTGGGCGGCGTCTGCAGCGGCGAGTCCAGCGGCGACAGCACCGCATGGGCGCGCAGGAGCAACTGCGTATGCCAGGGGCGCTGCCGCAGCACCTCGCGCCACAGCTCCAGGGCCTGCTCCGGGTCTCCGGCAGCCAGGGCGGCCTCGCCCCCGCGCTTGAGGGGCAGGAGCCAGCCGCCGCAGTCGGGGCGCTCCGTGGCTCGGGCAAAGGCCTCCCGGGCCTGGGGCCACTGTGCGGCCAGAAAGAACAGCTTGCCCTGCAGGTAGTGCCGCAAGGGGGCCAAAAGCTCCTGACGCAGCACGGGGAGTTCCAGGACCAGGGGCAGGGCCTCGGTGCTGCGCCCCAGCATCTGCCCCAGCGTGACCAACTGGTCGCTCCAGTAGAGATTGCCGTTGCGCTGGGGGTCGGCCAGGGCCTGGACAGCCTCGTCCCAGGCCGCGTCATAGTCCCCGGTCTGGGCGGCCACGGCATAGGGGCTGTTGGCGGGCAGGGCCTGCCAGGCCTTGCGGATGTGGTGCAGCAGGGTGCGGGGCGCGGGCAGGTCCCGGGCCTCGGGCCGGGCCAGCTGGGCCATGGCCTGGGCCGCGTACTTGCCGTCCAGGGGGTTCTGCTCCCAGGCCGCCAGGGCCAGGGCAGCGGCCAGGCGCGGTTCCCCCTCGGTCAGGGCCTGTCCGGCGGCTTCGGTCAGGTGCTCCGCCCCCACACTGCCCAGCAGCAGCAGGTCTCGGGTCAGGGGGGGCAGGGCTTGCCAGCAGGCCTGGAGCATGGACGCTTCTCCGGATCAGTGGCCGAAGGATTGGACCAGGGCCTGCTCCATCTGGGCCTTGGTGAAGAGGTCGCGCAGCACCAGGGGCTGCTGGTGGCTTTCCCCGGCCGGGAACAGGGCCACCACGGGAATGCTCTGGCTGCCCAGTTTGCGCAAGAGGGCCTGAGCCGCGGGGTTGTTCTCGGAGAGGTCGGCCTGCAGCAGCAGGAGGCCGTAGCGTTCTTGCCAGACCGCGAGGTTGCCCTCGGCCAAGGTGGTTTTCTCCAGGACCTTGCAGTTGGGGCACCAGTCGGCGGTGAAGTCGATGAGGATGTTCTGTTCGCCCAGGGCCTGGGTAAAGGTCTCCTGGTCGAATTCCCGCCAGCCCGTGTTCACGGCCGGGGGCTGGAAGGCCCAGAAGGCCGTGGCCGCGAGCACCAGCAGGGCCAGGCC
>CAZNSV010000045.1:0-12711 GCA_964575775.1 uncultured Desulfovibrionaceae bacterium | reverse complement strand
CATCAAACAGTGCCCCTATGAGGTGCACAGCTGGGATACCCAACGTGAGCGGGTGGTGCACGACAGCAAGAAGTGCGTGGGGTGCCATCGCTGCGAGTACATGTGCCCCACCTCGTGTCTGACCATCCGCCACAATCCCTCCCAGTTCCGCGAGAATGCGCTCTGGACCGAGCAGTACATCCGCCACATCTACAAGCAGGCGGACACGGGGGGCATTCTCTTGTCCGGCATGGGCTGCCCCCAGGAGCGGAAGATATATTGGGACCATCTGCAGCTGGACGCCAGCCAGGTCACCAATCCCTCCATCGACCCCCTGCGCGAGCCCATGGAGCTGCGGACCTGGCTCGGGAGCAAGCCCGACGCCGTGTCCGTGCAGGAAACGCCCGAGGGGCCGGTGCTGCGCACCCCCCTGGCGCCCCAGATTCGGCTGGAGACCCCGCTGATGTTCGCGGGCATGAGCTTCGGGGCCATCAACTACAACCTGCACCTGGCCATGGCCCAGGCCGCGGTGGAGACGGGCATCATCTACAATACGGGCGAGGGCGGCCTGCACGAGAGTCTCTACGAGTACGGCAGCCACACCATCGTGCAGGTGGCGTCCGGACGCTTCGGGGTCCACGGCGCCTACCTCAATGCGGGGGTGGCCGTGGAGATCAAGATCGGCCAGGGCGCCAAGCCCGGCATCGGCGGCCACCTGCCCGGGGAGAAGATCGACGCCGAGGTCTCGCGTACACGGATGATCCCCTTGGGCGCGGACGCCATTTCCCCGGCGCCCCATCATGACATCTACTCCATCGAGGATCTGCTGCAGCTGATCTACGCCCTCAAGGAGGCCACGCGCTACACCAAGCCCATCGCCGTGAAGATCGCGGCGGTGCACAACGCGGCGGCCATTGCCTCTGGCGTGGTCCGGGCGGGGGCGGACATGGTGGTCATCGACGGGTTCAAGGGCGGCACGGGCGCCGCGCCCACCATGATCCGGGACAACGTAGGTATCCCCCTGGAGCTGGCCCTGGCCGCGGTGGACGACCGACTGCGCGACGAGGGCATCCGCAACCAGGCCTCGGTGGTGGCCACCGGCGGCATCCGCTGCAGCGCGGACGCGCTCAAGGCCATCGCTCTGGGGGCGGACGCGGTGTACATTGGCTCGGCGGCCCTCATCGCTGTGGGCTGCACCATGTGCGGGCGTTGTTACACGGGCAAATGCCCCTGGGGTATCGCCACCAACGACCCCAAGCTCAAGAAGCGGCAGAAGCCGGATGTGGCCCGGCAGCGCCTGGTGAACCTGATCAAGGCCTGGAGCCGGGAGATCAAGGAGATGCTGGGCGGCATGGGGCTGAATTCCATCGAGAGTCTGCGCGGCAACCGCGACAAGTTGCGGGCAGTGGGCCTGAGCTCCGTGGAGCTGGAAATCCTCGGCGTCAAGCACGCCGGAAGATAGGAGACGACAAGACATGCTGGCTGCGCAAGGTTTCTGGGACTTCCAGAAGGATATATCCGGCTGCGGCATCTTCGGGGTGATTCACAAGAAGCGCAAGCTGCTGCCCGGCAGCATGCCCATCAACGCCATGTGCACCATGCACGACCGGGGCAATGGCCTGGGCGCGGGCTTCGCGGCCTACGGCATCTACCCGCATCGGGCGGAGCACTACGCCTTCCACCTGATGTACGACGACAAGGCGGCCCAGGATCGGGCCGAGCACGCCATCCGCCATTACCTGGACATCGTGGAGCACGAGCCCATCCCTACCCGGGAAACGCTCAAGGTGCTGCACGCGCCCATTGTCTGGCGTTACTTCGTGGCGCCCAAGGCCAGACGCCCCCAGTGGCATGCTTCGGACGAGGCCGACTACATGGTGCGGGTGGTCATGGAGATCAACAAACGCGTGCACGGGGCCTTCGTGTTTTCCAGCGGCAAGAACATGGGCGCGTTCAAGGGCGTGGGCTACCCCGAGGACATGGCGGACTTCTACCGCCTGGACGAGTACAGCGCCTACACCTGGACCAGCCACAACCGTTTTCCCACCAACACGCCCGGCTGGTGGGGGGGCGCGCACCCCTTCACCCTGCTGGACTGGGCCATCGTGCACAACGGGGAGATCTCCTCCTACGGCATCAACCGGCGCTACCTGTGCCAGCACGGCTACGAGTGCACGCTGATGACGGACACCGAGGTGGTGGCCTACCTCTTCGACCTGCTCATCCGGCGCCACGGCCTGGCCAAGCGCACGGCCTGCCGGGTCTTCGCGCCTGCCTTCTGGGACGAGATCGACCGCATGCCCGAGGCGCAGCAGGAGGCCTACAAGGCCCTGCGCATGGTCTACGGCATGGCCATGCTCAACGGCCCCTTCTCCATTCTGGTCACGGACGCCAGGGGCATGCTGGGGCTCAACGACCGGGTGAAACTGCGCCCCCTGGTGGTGGCGGAGAAGGGGGACATGGTGTTCATGTCCAGCGAGGAAAGCGCGGTGCGTGAAGTGATGCCTGAACTGGACCGGGTCTGGGCCCCCAAGGCCGGAGAGCCCGTCATCGTGGAACTGGAGGACGAGGCCGCATGAGCAACGAGACTTCCTTCTGCCTGGACGCCCGTGGCGTGTACTACCGGCAGCTCAACGAACAGATCCGGGACCTGGTGGACCGGGGGGCCAAGCGCATCGAGGTCCAGAACGTCAACGGGCAGCGCTACATCGCGGCCAATGTGCAGGCCCCGGTGGAGTTCGTGCTGCACGGGGTGCCGGGTCAGGACCTGGCGGCCTTCATGCATGGCCCCGTGATCCGGGTGAAGGGCAATGCCCAGGACGGGGTGGCCAACACCATGGACGACGGGCTGGTGGTCATCGAGGGCCTGGCCGGGGACGTACTGGGCTACGGCATGCGCGGGGGCAAGGTCTTCGTGAAAAAGGACGTGGGCTACCGGGTGGGGATCCACATGAAGGCCTACGAAGAGCGGTTGCCCGTGGTGGTGATCGGAGGCAATGCCGGGGATTTCCTGGGCGAGTACATGGCTGGGGGCGCCATCATCCTTTTGGGGCTGTTCACGGACAAGCCGGACACGCCCATCACGGGGCGCAGCCTGGGCACAGGCATGCATGGCGGAGTGATCTACGTGCGCGCGGCGGTGCCGGAACACCTGCTGGGGCCGGGGCTGCACGCCGAACCGGTGGACGAGGCGGACATGGCCTTCGTGCGCGAGCAGGTGACCCATTTCGCTCGGGAATTGGGCTGCGATGCCGAGGAGATCCTGGCCGAGCGGTTCATGAAAGTACGGCCTTACTCCCATCGCCCCTATGGTTCCATGTACGTCGGCACCAACTAAGGCATTGCGGATGACGCGGAAGTATAGTACAAGGCGCCGTTTCCACGAATATTTAAGGAGGCGGCATGTTTTCCACCAGCTTGGCCCATGCCATGGGCGCGGCACCTCAGGGTGCGGAAGGACAGGGCAATCCCATCGCGGCGTTTGCGCCGTTGATCATCATGTTTGCCATTTTCTACTTTCTGCTGATCCGTCCGCAGCAGAAAAAGGCGAAGCAGCACAAAGAGTTGCTTGCCAATCTCAAGCGCGGAGATTGGGTCATGACCAGCGGCGGTCTCTACGGACGCATCACCGCCATTCAGGACGACATTCTCAGCGTGGACCTGGGCAACGACATGGTTGTCCGGGTGGGGCGTAGCTTCATCGCCGGCGTTACGGACGCACCCAAGGACGCCAAGAAATCCAAAAGCGACGAGAGCTGAGTCGGCACGGGTCCGGCGCCGGACACCGCCCGAGGCGGTGGGGCGCCGGACCTTTTTTCGGGCGGCTATCGCCCCTGCTGCTCCCACCGCTCCCGGCTCAAGCCCGCGCGGTGGCAGGCCGTCCGCCCGAGAACCGGGGGCGGAGCGGCATTTTCGGTCCCCTGCGGCACCCGCCCGGGGGACATGGCCTTCCGGCCGCGGACACAGTTCTTCCCTGACGAGGTGAGACGATGAAAGGCAGTCTGCGTTGGCGCATTGCGCTGACATTGGTAGTCACCATCCTGGGCGTCTTGTACATGTTGCCCTCCATCCTGCCCCAGGATTCCCCCCTGCGCGACATGCTGCCCAAAGAGCGCATCAGCCTGGGCCTGGACCTTATGGGCGGCATCCACCTGACCCTGGGGGTGGAGGTGGACAAGGCCGTGGAAAACGCCCTGTCCCAGACCGGGCAGGACCTGCGCGCCCTGGCCCGTGAGGAGGAGATCGTGCTCCTGCGGCCCGCCGTGGACGAAAAGAAGCGGCTGCAGTTCGTGCTGCTCAAGGGCGAGCAGCAGGAGGCCCTGGAGGCCCTGCTCAGGAAGACCTACAAGAATCTCGAAGTGGTGGAAAAGAAGCCGCTGGAAGACGGCAAGTGGCAGTACACCCTGCGTTTCGATGATGAATACCGCAACTATCTTGCGGATATGGCCCAGGACCAGGCCGTGAAGACCATCCGCAACCGCATCGACCAGTTCGGTGTGGCCGAGCCGGACATCCGCAAGCAGCAGGACTACCGGATTCAGGTGCAGCTGCCCGGTCTGGATGATCCCAAGCGGGCCATCGAGGTGCTGGGCAAGACCGCCCACCTGGAGTTCAAGCTGGTGGACGAGGAGGCCGACCTCCAGAAGGCCCTGCAGGGCATCCTGCCGCCGGACAGCGAACTCTCGTCCCTCCAGGAGCGCAATCCCGACGGCACCTTCCGCACCCAGCCCATCGTGCTCAAGAAGGACGCCCTGATGACGGGCGAGTACATCACCGACGCCTTCGTCAACTTCGACTCCTTCAATCAGCCGTACGTGCTGATGAATTTCAACAGCGCCGGGGCGCGGCTCTTCGAGCGCATCACCGGCGAGAACGTGAAGAAGCGCCTGGCCATCGTGCTGGACGGCAAGGTCTACTCCGCGCCCGTGATCCAGGAAAAGATCATGGGGGGGCGCGCCAGCATTTCCGGACGCTTCACCACCGAGGAAGGCCGCGACCTGGCCATCGTGCTGCGCGCCGGGGCCCTGCCCGCGCCCGTGGAGGTGCTGGAAGAACGCAGCGTGGGCCCCTCCCTGGGCCAGGAGTCCATCGACAAGGGCATCAACGCCGCCATCATCGGCGGCTGCGTGGTGCTGGTCTTCATGCTCGTCTACTACGGCATCGGCGGCCTGGTGGCCGATACCGTGCTCGCGTTGAACATCATCCTGATCATGGCCGGGTTGGCGGGCTTCGGTGCCACCCTGACCCTGCCGGGCATCGCCGGTATCATCCTGACCATCGGCATGGCCGTGGACGCCAACGTGCTCATCTTCGAACGCATCCGGGAGGAACTGGCCAAGGGGCTCACACCCCGCGCCGCTGTGGACGAAGGCTACAGCCGCGCCACCCTCACCATCCTGGATGCCAACGTGACCACGGTGCTCGCCGCCGCCATCCTGTATCAGTTCGGCACCGGCCCCATCCGCGGCTTCGCCGTCACCCTGATCCTGGGTATCCTGGCCTCCATGTTCACGGCCATCTTCGTCTCCAGGATCTTCTTCGACCTCTGGTTGCAGAGGAGCAAGGGCGCCACGCTGCGCAGTCTGTAAGGGACCGGGGGTTACCCCCGTGTCGGGGCTAACGTGACCATTGTCGCATCATGAGGAGAGAAGAGCCATGGGCCTGAAACTGATAAAGGACGACATCAACATCAACTTCATCGGCATGCGCAAGGCGGCCTATCTGGTTTCCGCCCTGTTGCTGCTGCTGGGTATCGCTTCCTTGGTCATCAAGGGCGGCCCCCGCTACGGCATCGACTTCGCCGGGGGCATCATGGTCCAGGTGAAGTTCGACAAGGAGCTGGAGCTCTCCACCATCAAGAGCAGCCTGGACAACACCACCCTGCCGGACCTGGTGGTGCAGCGCTTCGGCATGGAGGGCGACCACGAATACCTGGTGCGCATCTCCGCCCTGGATATCGCGCCCGGCGACGTGCGCGCGGCCATGGAAGAGGCCTTTGCCCGTGATCTCTCCGGCAGTGGCTGGGAAATCCAGCGCCTGGAGATGGTGGGACCGAAAGTGGGGCAGGATCTGCGCAGCAAGGCCATGGAAGCCATGTTCTACGCCGTGCTGCTCATCGCCATCTACATCTCCGGCCGGTTCGAGCAGCGCTGGTGGGCCGCCGCCTTCATGGCCGCAGCCCTGTCCGGCGCCATGTATCTGCTGGGCTTCTTCATGCCCATGAGCTACCTGACCATCATGGCCATGCTGGTGGCCCTGGCGCTCTGCTGGCGCCTCAAGTTGAACTACGCCCTGGGCGCGGTGGTGGCCCTGGTCCACGACATCGTGATCACCGTGGGCATCTTTTCGCTGCTCAACAAGGAATTCGACCTGACCACCGTGGCCGCACTGCTGACCATCATCGGCTACTCCCTCAACGACACCATCATCGTTTTCGACCGCATCCGCGAGAATCTGCGCGCCAAGATCTCCAAGCACCTGGGCGTGACCATCAATACCAGCATCAACCAAACCCTGAGCCGCACCATTCTCACCTCGGGCACCACCTTGCTGGTGGTGGCCTGTCTCTACCTCTTCGGGGGCGGCGTGATCCACGACTTCGCCCTGGCCCTGCTCATCGGCATCGGCGTGGGCACCTATTCCTCCATCTTCGTGGCCAGCCCCATCCTCCTGACCTTCGTACCCCGCGAGGACGAGCCGGAAGCGGCCTAGCCCGAGCCTGAACTGCCTGTCCGTGACACGGGTCCGGGAGCGGAAACGCCCCTGGACCCGTTTTTTCGTTGCAAAGGGGGCCGAGCAGAGGGGGAGTTGCGAGGAATAACGGCAGGCATGCGGATTCCCGTCCTCTGGGAGTCCGGATCGGTACCGGTTCTTCCAGTCCCTGGGGAGGGCAGAGGACCAGAGTGATCCCCTGCTGCGACTGTGGCGGGCTCAGTCCGGAATGACGATGACCATGATGTCGGGATATTGGGCCAGGCGGGGCAGGTCCAGCTCGTTGCCGGCGGAGCTCGAGAGCACCACGGCTCCCTTGAAGCCCTTTTCCACCTCGGACCAGACCTCTTCGAGCTTGCAGCGCTGCATGTTGCCCGAGCACAGGCGCACCAGGTGCGCCTCATCCTGCAAGGGGCAGGCGTTGATGATCAGACACTGCTTGGCCATGGCCCCGGATTCGCCCAGCAGGCCGTGCACCGAGCGCAACAGCGCGGCCTCGTCCACGGGCTTGGACAGGGCCGCGTCGCTGCCTTGCCCCCCCCCGATAGTGGGGTTGCCGTAGCTTTCCAGCACGGCGGAGATGACCACCACCGGGATGTGCCGGGTCAGCGGGTTCTCCCGCAGATGCCGGATGGCCGTGGTACCGTCCATGCCGGGCATGAGCAGGTCCATGGTGATCAAGCGCGGCAGGTGGGTGCTGGCCAGCTTCAGGGCTTCCTGTCCGGAGTGGGCCGTGAGCACGGCATAGCCCTCCGCCTCCAGGGTCTGCGACAGGAAGGCGCAGACGGCCGGGTCGTCATCCACCACCAGCAACGTGGCCGCGGATGCGGGTGCGGGTTGGCGCTCTCGCTCGCAGGTCAGCGTGGGCTTGGTTTCCGGTTGGGCCTGATGCAGGGGCATGGTGAAGAAAAAGGTACTGCCCACGCCCAGCTCACTTTCCACCCAGATGCGCCCCCCGTGGTGTTCCACGATTTCCTTGCAGATAGGCAGCCCCAGGCCAGTGCCTTTGGGTTTGTCGGTCATGGTGCCGCCGGCCTGTTTGAAGCGCTCGAAAATGCTCTCGTGCTCGTACTCGGCAATGCCCAGGCCGGTGTCGGTGACGCTGAAGAGGACCACATCCCCTCTGCGTTTGGCCTGGCAGAGGATGAAGCCCTTGTCGGTGAATTTCACGGCATTGGAAATGAGGTTGACCAGCACCTGGATCAGGCGGTCGTAATCCGCCGGGATTTCGGGCAGATCGGGCTCCACCCGGACCTGCATGTCCAGTCCCTTCTCCGCATAGAGGCTCCTGGTTCCGGCCACGGCGTGCTTCACCACCTTTTGTACGGCAATGGGGCTGATACGCCATTCAATTTTTCCGGATTCCATCTTGGCGATGTCCAGCACGTCGTTGATGAGCTCCGTGAGCCGTTGCCCCTCGGTCACGATGATCTGCAGGTTCTCGGCAACCTGTTGCATGCTGCGCTGCTGTTTCTGGTCCGGAGTGGGAAAGCCGGGGAAGATGTCGCTTTCCAGCTTCTTCTTGATGATCTTGGCAAAGCCCAGCACCGAGGTCAGGGGGGTGCGCAGTTCGTGGGAGACCGTGGTGATGAAGTTGGTCTTCATCACGTCCACTTCCTTCTCGGCGGTGATGTCGCGCACCAGGACCACGGCACCCAGGGTGCTGCGGTCCTTCTTGCTGTGAATGGCCGTGGCCGCGGCCTTGCCGTAGCGCCCGTGGAGCAGGGCCAACTCGGCACAGAACACTTCCCTGCCGTGGAGGATGGCCTGTTTGGCGATGGGGGCGATGTCGCGGTTGAATACCTGGCGCAGGCGCCCCGAACTATCCGTCGCCGGCAGTCCGAACATCCGCAGCAGCACCGGATTGGTAAGGGTGATGTTCAGCTGCTTGTCCACCACCAGGAGGCCGTCGGCCATGTTGTCGATGATGCCCTCGAGAAAGGCCAGAGTCTCGGAGAGATCTGAGGTGGCCTTGTCCACCTCCTGCTCCAGGGTGTTGACCAGGGTGGAGAGTTCCTTGGCCATGGTGGTCATGGTGTCGGCCAGAAGGCCGATCTCATCCTTGGAGTCGATGGTGATGGTTGCGGAAAAATCGTGGCGTTGCAGTTTACGGGCGTAGTCGATCAGGGTGTTCAAGGGCTTGGCGATGTTGCGCACCACCAGGTAGAGCAGCAGCACGCTGCCCCAGAAGATGAAGAACATCAGGGCTTGCATGCGCAGGGCCGCGGAAGCGATGTAGCGGCGGATGAGCTGCATGTCCATGCCCACGTGGACATAGCCGGCCACCCCGGCCAGGATGGGCTTGGAGATGTCCGTGACCTGCCCCAGGCCCGGGATGTTCAGGGAGGTGATGATCATGCCGTGAGGGTCCCGGGGCAATTCGCGGACTCCCTGCGGTACCTGGGGCACGAAGGTGTGGGAGATGACGGTGCCGTCCGCGTCCTGCACGAAGACGTAGGCCGTGCCCTGGATTTCCAGGTATTGGTCGATCATGGCCTGCACCGTGGAGAGGTCCCGGTTGAGCAGCACCTCCACGCTGGAGTTGGCGATGCTCCGGGCAATGGCCTGCCCCTTGCTCAGAAACTCCTCGTTCATGTGCTTGTAGAGGGTCCAAACCGAGAGCACGGTGGAGGCGCTGGAGATGACCCCGAACAGCAGGAACATCAGGATGAGGGTGCGCTTGAAGAGTTTGGATTTCCTCATTTCTGCCAAGCGCTCCAGTCACGGATCGGCACGAAGGCCCCCGCCTCCACGGTGGTGTAGTAGACGGTGTTCAGCCCCTGATGCTGGGTGTCGGAGAAATGCACGGGAGTGTCGATGCCCACGTCCAGGTTGTCGATGCCGATCACCGCGGCGGGCAGATTGGCGCAGTTGGGCTCCGGGCCGAGCCTGCGCAGCACCTCGGTCATGACCCGGGCGTTGAAGTAGCCCTCGAAGCTCACGAAGCTGTACTGTAGGGTCTCGTGGTCGCTGTTGTCGAATCCCGCCGGAGGAGGCGGGTTGATGCTCTCCATGAGCTGCCGGTACTCCCGCACCGCCGGCAGGCTCAGGTCCTCGTAGCTGGGCACGACCTGGGAGTTGATGCAGTTCAGGGTGTAATCCCTGCCCGACTGCGCTCCGGCCTCCTGCAACAACATGAGCAGATGCTCACTGCCCACGAAGGAGAGGTTGGCGATGGGCACCTCCAGTCCGGCATCGCGAGCGTCACGGATGAAGGCGGCGCAGGCGGCGTAGGTCCCCACGGCGATCACGGCATCGGGCCTTGCGGTCTGGATGATTTCCACCTGGGGGCGCATGGATTCGTCGAAGCTCGCCCCTCGCTGATAGGTCGCCTCGGTGGCGATCTGCAACCCATGCGCGGCCAGGGCGCGGCGCACCCCGTCCCAACCGCTGCGGCCATAAGCGTCGGCCTGGTAGAACACGGCGATGCGGCTGCGCCCCACCCCGAGTAGGTGGTTCACCAGGCCTTCCGTTTCCTGACGATACGAGGCGCGGAAATTGAACACCCGGTACTCGTAGGGTGCTTCGCGCTGCGGCTGGGCGCCGCTGAAGGGGAAGAAGAGGAAGACGCTGTCGGACTTGTAGAGATTGAGCAGGGGCAGCACCCGGGTCACAGTGGGCGTGCCCACGTAGTTGAACAGGGCCAGGACTTTTTTCTGGAGAAAGTGCAGGGTGTTTTCAATGGCCGGGGTGGGGTTGTACCCGTCGTCCGCGGTCAGGATCCGAATGGGGCGTCCATGGATGCCGCCTTGCCGATTGATGTGCTCGAAATAGGCCATGCTCCCACGGTAGAGCTCGATGCCCAGGGCCTTGTTGGGGCCGGTGAAGGCGGCGGACATGCCCAACAGCAGCTCGTCGTGCTCCGCTGCTCCGACGCTGCGGGCCGAAAGGCCCACAAGCAGCAGCCCGAGCAGCAGGCAGAGCCAGATGCCGCGCAGGAACCGTCTGGGACCCGCGGACCCGGAAATGGGGGCGTACGTGCCGGAACCGTCCACCATACCTCGCCGTTGCACCCTGTGCGGTGCCGGAAGGGGTCTCGACCGACGTAATACGTCCGTGCCCCTCAAGGAACCGCAAGGGCACGCGCCAGCCACAAGGCACAATACCACACCCCACGTGCGAAGGAATCCCAAGGCCCCCCACGGTGGTACTGTACAAGAAAGCGCACAACATCTGTTCGGACAGGGGGAATATATCGTGCATTTCGTAACAATTCAAGTGATCTCGGAGGGAACTTTCCGGTGGCCCGTGGCGGCCTCCAGCGCAGGCTCCGATCTAACAGCGGCCCCCGGAAATCTCCAGGGGCCGCGTTGCTTGGCACGGGAAAGGGGCTGAACTCAGGAACTGGCTTCGAGCATGCGCTCCAGGGCCAGACGGGCTGGGGCCGCCACTTCGGGGGGCACGCGCACGGGCAGCAGGGGGGGGCGCCCCTTGCTCAGTCCGTCCAGCACCGCCGCCAATTTTGCCTCGGTGACCTTGGCCATGTTGGAGCAGGCAATGGGGGCCAGGGGCAGGATGGTCTTTTCAGGGGCGTGGCGTTGCGCCAGCCGCTCCACGAGATTGAGTTCGGTGCCGATGTAGATTACGGAGCCGGCCGGAGCCTGGGCCGTGTAGCGGATAATGTGCGAGGTGGAGCCCACGCTGTCCGAGGCCTGCACCACCTTGGGGGGGCATTCCGGGTGCACCACCACCAGGGCACCGGGACTGGCCTGGCGCTTCGCGGCGATCTGCGCCGTGGTGAAGCGGTGGTGAATGGCGCAGCAGCCGGGCCAGACCAGCAGGCGGTGAGACGTGGCCAGATCCGGCGTCACCCGGGCGCCGTTGCCGCGGACGTCCAGCACCAGGCGCTCGGATTCTGGCAGCTGCAGGGTGTTGGCCGTATTCAGGGCCAGGTTCTTGTCCGGGAGGAACAGAACGGCATCGCCCCTTTCGAGCCCCCACTTGAGAATGGTGGCGGCATTGGCCGAGGTGCAGACCGTGCCGTCGAACCGGCCGCAGAGGGCCTTCACGGCGGCGGAGGTGTTCACGTAGGCGATGGGGATGACCTTGCGCGCGCCGCTGTTGAGGCGGGTGAGCACTTCCTCCACCAACTGGGGCGGAGCCATGCGGCTCATGACGCAGTCTGCGTCCGGGGCCGGGATGAAGACCTCCTGCCCTTCCTTGGCCAGAATGGCCGCGGATTCGGCCATGAAATAGACCCCGCAGAACACGATGTACCGCGCATCCAGGCCCGGCACCAGGCGGGAAAGTTCCAAGGAATCGCCGATGTGGTCGGCGTGCCGCACCACCTGGTCGTGCTGGTAGTGGTGGGCCATGATCACCAGGGAGTCGCCCAGGGCCTTGCGCAGGCCGTGCACGTCGGCCACGGGCGCACCCTCGGCGGACGCGGTGGCGGCAGCGCATTGCAGGGGCTGGACCTGCATGCTCAGGTCAGCAACGGGGGCGGAGTGGGTGATGCGCCCCACGGAGATGAAGTCCGCGCCCAGGGCGCCCAGCTCCGGGAGCCTCTCAAGGGAGACTCCGCCGCTGATCTCGCTCTCGATGCCCCTGGGGATGAGCGGCAGGGCCAGGCGAATGGCGTCCGGCCCCATGTTGTCCAGCATGATGCGCTGCACGCCGCAAGCTGCGGCCTCGCGCACCTCGTCCAGGGTGCGGCACTCCACCTCGATGGGGGGGCAGGTCTCCCGCAGGCCAATCTCGCTGGCGCGCAGGAAAGTGGTCGGCTGACCTTCTTCATCCAATTTCACCAGCCAGGCCGCCTGAGTCCAGGTGGGGTTGCCCTTTCGCGCCGCAGCCGCTTTATTGACCGCGCTCAGGTAATCGGCATCATAACGTTCGTTGTCCAGAATCCAGCGGATGAGCGCCAGCGCCATAGCGCCTTCGCTTCCGGGCTGGATCGGCAGCCATTTCCAGGCTTTTCCGGCCGTTTTGGAAAGGCGCGGATCCACCACCACAATCTTTGTCCCGTTATTAACCGAACCTTCGGTAATCTTGGGCACCCGCAGTGGAGGCCCGTAATTC
>CAZNSV010000044.1:8480-12780 GCA_964575775.1 uncultured Desulfovibrionaceae bacterium | reverse complement strand
AATAGAAAATGGAAAATCAAATCAAATGTGTGGTTGTTGGAGATGGTGCTGTTGAGGATGGTGACTGTGTTGACTCCCATGATATATATACCACCCCCCTGGGCACCAGTGTTGTTGCTGATGCTGCTGCGCTGGATGGAGACGGCGGCGGCGGTGTTGCTGAAGAGCCCTGCTGCCTCGCCCAGGGTACTGTTGTAGCTCACGGTGCTGTCGAGGAGTTGCAGCTGCCCGGAGTTGATCCGGATTCCGCCTCCGGTTCCGCCTGGGAGCCCTCCCTGGGCCACGTTCAGGGTCACCACCACCCGGCGCAGGGTCAGGGTGTTGGCGTTGTTGATGTCGCAGCGGATGCCCCCGCCCCCTGATCCGGCGGGCGCCACGCCGTGGCGCAGGGTCAGGTCCTCCAGGGTGATGTCCTTGGCCCCGCTGACACCCATGACGCGGTAGTTGGCGGTGTTGGGGGCGGCATTGGCCTGGATGATGGTGTTGGCGGAGCCGTTGCCCTGGATGGTCAGGGCCGTGCTGATGGAGAGCTCGGAGGCCAGGGTGATGGGGGTGCCGTTGGTGGCGGCGGCAAAGACGATGGTGTCACCGTCGCTGGCGTCGGCAATGGCCTGACGCAGGGACCCGGCCCCGGCGTCGTTGGTGTTGGTCACGGTGTGGGTGGCTGCCTGGAGCCTCGCGGGCAGAAGCAGGGCAAGCAGCAACAGACACGACAGGGCACAGGTCCGACGGACCGGGCAGGGTTGGGGAGACATGGCACGCTCCTGAGGAACGCGTTGCGCACGAAACAACTCCGTGCGGTGATCCCCCCTTAGGACCATGACCGAACGAAATCTCTTCTGGGCTGGGGTTGGCGGATCTGTAGCGTAGTGTCCGGTTAACAGCCAGCGGAGAAAATTTTACCGGAGTTTTTTCAAATTGTAAATCAGCTCCAAAAAAATCTCCATGCCCAAGACACTGACGCTCTCTCCCTAGGGCGCGAAGGGGCGAAAAACACTGACCGTAGCGACTGGAACACCCCCTCAGCCTGCCAGAAAGGCCTCGGCCTGCCCCGGCAGGGCCTCCAGTTCGCTATCGCGCAGGTGCAGCCGCTGCTGCAGACGCTGCAGCTCCTGCCCGGGGTCGTAGAGGGGGTAGTCCGAGCCGAAGAGGATCAGCTCCCGGGGGTGACGGCGCCAGAGCTCCCGCAGTTGCTGTTCGGGAATGAAGGGCAGGGTGCTGGAGGTGTCGAAATAAACCCGGCGTCCGGCCAGGACCTCCAGGGCCGCCCCCCAATGGAGATAGCCGCCCATGTGCGCGGCCAGGATGCGGGCCTTTGGGAAGTCGCGCAGCAGGGCCGCCAGCTTGTAGGGGCAGGAGGGGTTGTCCTGAGGCGGCAGCCGGTCGCCCACGTGGAAGAGGAAGGCGAAACGTTCCTGGGCCGCTTCCATGATGGGTTTGAGGGCGGGGGCGTCCATGCGGAAGCCCTGGAACTCGGGGTGGAACTTGAGGCCGCGGATACCGGCGGCGTACAAACGCTCCAGTTCGGCTTCCCAGTCGGCGTAGTCCGGGTGCAGGGTGCCGAAGGCCACCACCTGGGGGTGTTCGCGCTGCAGGGCCATGACCCAGTTGTTGGCCGGGATGACCTGGGCCGGGGCCGTGGCGGCGCAGAGCACCACGGCGCGGTCCAGGTCCGCACGCCGCAGCCGGGCCAGGAGGTCCTCCACCAGGCCGCTGCCGGTGGGCTGGATGCCGTAGTGCGCTTGCAACTGGGCGCAGACCTTGTCCGCGATCTTGGGGTGAAAGGCGTGGGTGTGAATGTCGATGCCGGGCATGGCTCCATCCTGAAGGTCGTGCGGCAAAGGCGTTTTGCCTTTCCGGGTCGGGAAGGCGCGGAAAGAGGCTCCCTTACACCGGGAGGGCTGGATTATCCAGCATTCAAACGCGGGAAAAACGAAAAAGGGGCGGACCGTGCGGCCCACCCCTCCGGATTGCGGCGTTTCGGGACCATGCCCGTCGGGAAAGGATCAGTCCCGCCCCCCGAGGTCTCGGGCGCGGATTTCCGCGCGCTTGATCTTGCCGGAGATGGTCTTGGGCAGCTCGGGCACGTACTCCACGATGCGCGGGTACTTGTAGGGCGCGGTGACCTTCTTCACGTGGTCCTGGATTTCCTTGGTCAGGGTCGGGGAGGGGGTGTAGCCGGCGTTGAGCACCAGGGTGGCCTTCACGGCCTGCCCCCGCTCCTCGTCGGGCACGCCGGTGACTGCGGCTTCCAGCACAGCGGGATGGGAGACCAGGGCGCTTTCCACCTCGAAGGGGCCGATGCGGTAGCCGGAGCTCTTGATGAGGTCGTCCACGCGCCCCAGAAACCAGATGTAGCCGTCCTCGTCCTGCCAGGCCTTGTCGCCGGTGTGGTAGTAGCCGTCGTGGAGCACGGCGGCGGTACGTTCGGGTTCGTCCAGGTAGTGGAGGAAGAGCCCGGCCGGGGGCTGGCTCAGGTTGATGCAGATTTCGCCTTCCTCGCCCGCGCTGCAGGGACGCCCCTCCAAGTCCAGGAGTTCCACGCCCCAGCCGGGGGCGGGTTTGCCGATGCTGCCCGGCTTGGGCTCCATGAAGGGCAGGGTGGCCACCTGCAGGGTGGTCTCGGTCTGGCCGTACCCCTCGTAGATGGGCAGGCCCGTGGCTTTTTGCCACTCGTGGAACACGCTCTCGTTGAGCAGTTCCCCGGCGGTGGTGCAGTGGCGCAGGCTGGAGAGGTCGTACTTGCCCAGGTCCTGGCGGATCAGGAAGCGGTACACCGTGGGGGGGGCGCAAAAACCCGTGACCTTGTGCTTGGCAATGACCTCCAGCAGGGCGGCGGGGTCGAACTTGCCGCGAAAATCGTAGACAAAGACCGAGGCCCCGGCCATCCACTGGCCGTACATCTTGCCCCACACGGCCTTGCCCCAGCCCGTGTCGGCCACGGTGAGGTGCAGGTCGTCGGGCTCCAGGTCGTGCCAGTACATGCCGGTGATCAGATGCCCCAGGGGATACTGGTGGGTGTGTTCCACCATCTTGGGGGGGCCTGTGGTGCCGGAGGTGAAGTAGATGAGCAGGGAGTCGGTGTCGCAGGCGGTGTCATCCTTGCGGGGGTAGGTGGGGGAGGCCAGGGCCATGAGGGCCTCGCAGGCCACCCAGCCGGGCAGCAGTGGCGCGGGGCCGCACTGGACGCACAGGGCCAGCTCCGGACACTCGCTGCGGGCCTCCTGCACGCGGGCGGCCACGGAGTCCTCCACGATGGCGGCCTTGATGCGCCCCGTCTGGACCCGGTACACGATGTCCTTGGCCGTGAGCAGGGACGGCGAGGGCACGGCCACGGCGCCCAGGCGGTGCAGGGCCAGCATGGCCACCCAGAATTCCACGCGACGGTAGAGGATGAGCATGACCCGGTCGCCCTTGCCGATGCCCTGTGACTCCAGGGCGTTGGCCAGGCGGCAGGAGGCCTCGCGCAGCCAGACCATGGGGTAGCTGCGGCGCACCTCGTCCGGCCCCACATGGACGATGGCGGGACGGTCCGGGACCTCGGCGGCCAGGCGGTCCATGACGTCGAAGGCGAAGTTGAAGTTCTTGGGCAGCTCCAGGCTGAACCGGGAGCAGAAGTCGGCGTAGCTCGTGGCTTTGAGCTTTTCAAACATGGCGATTCCCTTGTTGCTCAGCCGGTTACATGATCACGTCGAGGAAGACGGCGTCCTTGTTGTCCAGTCCGCGCAAGGCGTGGGGCGTGTGGGAGCTGAAGTACAGGCAGTCGCCGGGCTCCAGGACCTCCACGTTCTTGTCCAGGCGGATCTCCAGGCGCCCCTCCAGGACATAGATGAACTCCTGGCCGGGGTGGACGTTGAAGGTCAGGGCCTGTTCGGACTTGGGGGGCACGCGCACCAGGAAGGGCTCCATGCGGCGGCCCACGAACTTGTAGGCCAGGCTCTTGTAAGCGTAGTCCTTGCGGCGCTCCACGGAGAGCCCCTTGCCCTGGCGGACCACGGCGTAGGAGTGCAGGCGGGCCTCGCCGCCGGAGAGCAGTTCCGTGAGGTCCACGCCGCAGATGTGCGCCACGTTGACCAGGAAGCTCACCGGAATCTCCACGGTCCCGGATTCGTAGGCCTTGATCTGCTCCACGGAAGCCCCGGTCTGCCGCGCCAGGTCCTCGATGGAGAGGTCCACGGCCTCGCGCAGACCGCGCAGCCGGGGGGCGATGTCCTTGTTCACTTCAGGGGCTGTCATCCCTTGCTCCTTTCGGCGTCAGCCGCAGGCGGGCCACCCACGCAGGGGGGCGTCAGGCGTTGGG
>CAZNSV010000044.1:0-8425 GCA_964575775.1 uncultured Desulfovibrionaceae bacterium | reverse complement strand
TTTGTATTTCTGGACCTTGCCGCTGGCCGTCATGGGGTAGTCCGTGAGGAAGTGGACGTACTTGGGAATCTTGTGCCAGGCGATCTGCCCCCGGCAGAAGTCGCGCACGTCCTCGGTGGTCAGCTCCACGCCTTCCTTGAGCACGATGAAGGCGCCCACCTCCTCGCCGAACTTGCGACTGGGCACCCCGGCCACCTGCACGTCGGCCACGCCGGGCATGGTGTAGAGGAACTCTTCGATCTCGCGGGGGTAGATGTTCTCGCCCCCTCGGATGATCATGTCCTTGAGCCTGCCGGTGATGGCCAGGTAGCCGTCTTTGTCCATGACGCCCAGGTCGCCGGAGTGCAGCCACCCGTCCTGGTCGATGGCCTCGGCCGTGGCCTTCTCGTTCTTGTAGTAGCCCTGCATGACGTTGTAGCCCCGACAGCAGACCTCGCCCTGGTGCCCTGGGGGCAGCTCCTGGTTGGTCTCCGGGTCCACCACGCGCACCTCGATCTCGGGCATGGCCCGGCCCACGGTCTCGGTGCGGCGGCGCAGGTCGTCGTCCATGCGGGTCTGGGTCATGACCGGCGAGCCTTCCGTGAGGCCGTAGCAGATGGTGATGTCCTTCATGAACATCTTGCTCATGACCAGCTTCATCACATGCACGGGGCAGGGGGAACCGGCCATGATGCCCGTGCGCAGGGAGGAGAAGTCGAAGCGCGGGAACAGCTCGTGATCCAGGACGGCGATGAACATGGTGGGCACGCCGTAGAGCGCCGTGCAGCGCTCCCGCTCCACGGCCTGCATCACGGCCACGGGCTTGAAGGTCTCCAGGATGACCATGGTCACGCCGTGGGTCACGGCGGCCAGCACGCCCAGCACGCAGCCGAAGCAGTGGAACAGGGGCACGGGCAGGCAGAGCCGTTCCCCTGGCTGAAAGCCCTGGTTCTCGCCGATCCAGAAGCCGTTGTTGCCGATGGAGTGGTGCGTGAGCATCACGCCCTTGGGAAAGCCCGTGGTGCCGGAGGTGTACTGCATGTTCACCACGTCCTGGGGATCCAGTGTGGCCTGGCGCGCAGCGAACTCCTCGTCCGAGACCATGGCCGAAAGGGCCAGGATCTCGGGCACCGAATACATGCCGCGGTGCTTCTCGTGCCCCAGGAACATGACGCGCTTGAGGTGGGGGAAGGTCTCGCTGTGCATGTTGCCCCGCTCCTGCTTGCGCAGCTCCGGGGCCAGGTCGTAGAGGGTCAGGATGTAGTCGGTGTCGCGGTAGCCGTCCATGAGGAAGATGTTCTCGGCCTCGGACTGCTGCAGCAGGTACTTGAGCTCCTGCTTCTTGTAGTTGGTGTTCACCGTGAGCAGAATGGCGCCGATCTTGGCCGTGGCGAACTGCAGCACCACCCAGTAGGGCACGTTGGTGGCCCAGACCGCCACCTTTTCGCCTTTCTGCACGCCCAGGGCCATGAGCCCCTTGGCCATTTCGTCCACCAGCTCCTTGAACTGGCCATAGGTCAGGCGGAAGTCGCGGTCCACATAGACCACGGCCTCGGTGTCCGGGTGCAGCCGGGCGGTTTCGTCCAGCAGCTGCCCCAACGTCGCGTTGCGTAGTGCCGTCATGCGGGGCTCCTTAAAAGGGGACGTAGACCACGGCGAAGATGGAGGCCTTCTCGCCCCCCACTGCGGCCACATGGTGCGGCACGATGGAGTTGTAGAACATGCTGTCGCCGGGGGCGAGTTCATACTCCTGCTTGCCGTAGGTCAGGTGGACACGACCGGACAGGACCACGATGAACTCCTCGCCCTCGTGGGCCGAGAGTTCGGCTGGGCGGGCCTGCTCCGGTGCCAGCTCGATGTAGAAGGGCTCCATGTGGCGGTCGGACTTGCCCTTGCCCAGGGAGAAGTAGCTCTGGGCAGCGGCGCCCCCGGCTGCCAACTGCAGGGCGAAATCCTTCTCGCGCTCCTCACGGCGGACAATGTGCGGGTCCTTGGTCTGCACGTCGTCCAGCAGGGTGCCCAGGCGGCAGCCCAGGGCCCGGGCGATCTTGACCAGGGGGCCCAGGGCGGGCACGGCCTGGCCGTCCTCGATGGCCTGGAGCAACCCGAGGTTCAGGCCGGTGCGAGCGGCCAGCTCGTCGAGGCCGAGGCCCAGTTCTTCGCGCAGGCTGCGCAGTCTCATGCCGATCTTGTCTTGCGCCATGGTTTCAGGCTCCCTTATGTCTGCTGTCTGTGCGGCGCGAGGTTGGTTCGTGCACTAATAAATGCGGAACGATCCCCGCACACTGTGACGTTATTCCCTTGGGGGGCGGAGCTTAGCGGAAGTGGCCGCGCCTGGCAACAAGAGCCTGCCGGTATTGACCGTATTGTAGACGTGCGCGGATCATTGCGTTCAATGTGCTGCTGGCTGTGGTTCCCAGGCCAAGTGAGAGGCTCCCAGGAGGCAGCCCGGCATAGTGCCAGGTTGTTCTACTGTCATGGTAGTACAATATGTCGGTGCAACAGGGTGCGGTGGCCCCTTGTGGCTGCCTCGGGCTTTGGCTAGTGTCTTGCGCATGGCACAACGACAAGCAGCGGTTCCAAATGTGGGGGCGTCCCCGTCCGGCGCAAGAGGGGGGAGACTGTCCTGTCGCCCCGTCGAGGAGCGGGACTATCCGGTGATCTGTGGGTTCGTGCAAAGCCCGGAAGAACTCTTCTTCATGTTCCCCGCGGCCCGCTATCCCCTGACGCCCGAGCAACTGCGCGAAGCCGTGGCCAGACGCGCGGATTCCACCGTGGTGGAACTGGATGGCGAGACGGTCGCCTTCGCCAATTTCCACTCCTGGGCAACCGGGGGGCGTTGTACCTTGGGCAATGTCATCGTGGCGCCCGGAGCCCGCGGATCGGGGGTGGGGCGCTATCTCGTGGAGCAGATGCTGCACACCGCCTTCACCCGGCACGCGGCCGCCGAGGTCACGGCAGCCTGTTTTCACAACAATCTGGCGGGGCTGCTCTTCTATCCCCGGCTGGGGTTTCAGCCCTATGCCCTGGAGGAGCGGCAAGACCCGCAGGGGCGCCCCACGGTGTTGATCCACCTGCGCCTGACGCGTCCCGCGCCCTGAAGCGTGCAACCACAACCGGCGCCCTCGGGTGCTGCAAAGGAATGATCATGGCAGAGAGCATCGACGATTTGACGGTCAACTATGAGGAGGACGGGGTACTCCTGGTCCGGGAACTGGACAAGGAGGTCCTGACCAAGGGCGCCTGGAGCACGGTGCTCTTCAAGTATCAGGACCTGGACCGCAAGAAAGGGGAGTTCGGCCCGGAAAAGTACGTGATCCGGCGCTACCGCAAGATGCAGGGCACCTACCGCTCCCAGTCCAAGTTCACAATTTCAAGCAAGGACCAGGCCCGCAAGATCATCGAGATTCTGACGCGCTGGACCGAGGAGGAGGCGCTGGAGGAATAGCGGCCGGAGGACCGGCCGCATGGTGTCTCAGCCGAAGAGTTCGATGCGGCGCAGGTGGCGCCCGCCCTCGAAGGCCTCGGCCAGGAAAGCGTCCACGATGCTCAGGGCCAGATCCTGCCCCAGCACGCGCTCTCCGAGGCAGAGCACGTTGGCGTCGTTGTGGCGGCGGCTCATGCGCGCGAGATACTCGTTGGTGCACAGGGCCGCCCGGATGCCCGCGCGTCTGTTGGCGGCCATGGACATGCCCAGGCCCGAGCCGCAGACCAGGATGCCCAGGGCACCGTGCTCCAGCACCGCGTCGCAGAGCCGGGCCGCGAACACGGGGTAGTCGCAGCTCTCGGCCGTATGGGTGCCCAGGTCCGTGACCGTGACCCCGGCGCGTTGCAGATGGGCCGTGATCTGGCTTTTCAGGGTCAATCCGCCGTGGTCGGCGGCGATGAATACCGTTTGTGCCATGGTTCCTCCCCCATGAGCTGAGTGCGGCGGTTGCGTGCGACTCAGGACAGTCCCAGGGCCGCCTTGCGCCGGGTCTCGAAGTCGGTGCGCAGACGCTCCCGCTCCCGGTCCAGATGCAGAAGTTCCTCTTCCAGAAAAGCGACCTGCTTGTAAGCGAGCAGCGCCTCGCCGTCCAGGGGCGGCAGGGGGGCGCCGGGTTCCAGTCCCCGCAGCTGCCCGGCCAGGGCGCGCCCAAAGGCTGTATGCTCTTCGGTCAGGCGTTTTCGCAGCTGCCGGAGCTCATGGGCCCGCAAGGCCTTGAGCCCCAGCCACTGCAGCTCGGAGAGCATGACCCTGAGACCGAAGACCAGGTTGGAGAAGAGGTTGTGTCGCGGCGTGTCCGGTTGTCCGTGCATGGGGGCTCCCGTATGGTGCTTGATGAAAGGGGCGGCCGCACCCGGCTCCGACGAACTTCCGGGAACCGGTGCGGGCTGCGCGGGTCTGATCAGAATCCCGCGTCGTCCACTGGTCCGGTGTTTTCCAGCAGCCTGATGCCGGTGTCCGGGGGCAGGTCCATGTCCAGGGCCGCCCCTGTCCAGAGCTCCTGACGCAGGCTGAGGTCCTTGATGTTCAGGATGGCGCGCTCCCCGCTCTGGCGCTGCATGCGGATGCGCTGGGGCAGGTCCGGCAGCCCCTGGGCCTCCAGGGAGCCGCTGAACTCCAGGGTCCAGGGGTCGTTCCCCCCGGTTTCCAGGCCCTTGGGTGCGCCGTCGGGGTCCAGCAACAGGGCGAAGCCCTGGGCGGGGGCGTCCAGGGTAAAGCGATAGAGCCCTTCCTTGGTGCGGCGCACGGCGACATAGTAGTCGGGCAACAGGCTGGCGTACTGGCCGTTGAGCAGCAGGGCCAGCTCGCGCAGGGTGAAGGGCAGGGCGATGCCGAAAGCGGCCATGCCCAGGCGCCCGTCCTGGTGCACGTAGGCGGTGCGCTGCTCCGGCAGATAGGCCAGGAACTCGAAGGCGTCCTCGCGCCAGAGGGCCAGGGTGGAGCCCAGCCCGCTCTGCAGGTCCAGACGCAGGGGGTAGTCCAGGTTGCCCCAGAACTGCAGGACCACCCGGCTCTTGGTCTTGGGGCCTTCGTAGTGCAGGGACGCGTTGCAGGTGAAGGCCCGGGTTCCGGCCTGGGCCTGGGCTGCGGCCCGCTCCTGGAAGCGCTGCCAGACCTCGTCCGGGTGGCGGGACGGCTCGGGCGGAACCAGGGTCTTGGGCGCGCAGCCGCCAATGATCCCGGCCAGCAGCAAGAGCAGCAGCGCCGCTGTGGGCCGCCAACGGCCAAGGGAAGGGGCGGTAACAAGCGGTTCAGACATGGGGCACGGCCTCGTTGGGGTTGCAGATCCCGAGCCCCGGCGGCGGGGCAGGTCCGTGGTCACGCTGCGGCGCGGCATCCGGACAGGCGGGAAACACCGCATCACAGCGCGCGGAGTTTCTTCTCGATGTCCGCCGGATTTTTGGGTGCGAACTGCAGCGCCTTGGTATAGCCTTTCCGGGCGGCCTCGCGGTTGCCCAGGGCCGCTGCGATGTCGCCGTAGTGCTCCCAGATGATGGGGTCGCTGTCGGCATTGGCCACGGCGCGCTGGATTTCGGCCCAGGCGGCTTCCAGATTGCCCAGACGATAATGGACCCAGGCCAGGGAGTCCTGGATGTAGCCGTTGTCGGGCTTCAGGTTCAGGGCCTGGACGATGAGCTGATGGGCCCGCTCCAGATCGCGGTTCTCGTCGGCCAGGGTGTAGCCCAGATAATTGAGGGCGTCGGCATGCTGGGGATCCTGGGCCACCACCTGCTCCATGATCTCCAGGGCGTCGGCCTTGCTGCCCTTCTTGTCCAGAATGACCCCGAAGAGGAACAAGAGCTCCGGATCCTGGGGCCACTGCTCCAGGGCCTGGGAGAGCACTCCCAGAGCCTGGTCGTAGTTGCGCTCCTCTTCGTGGAGCCCGGCTTCCAGGGTCCAGAAATCCTTGTCCTCGGAAAATAGCTCCCTGCCTTGGCGGGCCAGGTCCAAGGCCCCGGCCTTGTCCCCGGTCTCGTAGAGCAGGTGGGCACGAAAGCGCAGGGCCCGGCTGTGGAAACGGTTGGTCTCGGGCACCCGTTCCAGCAGGGCGATGGCCTTCTTGAGGTCCTTGTCACCCCGAAAGGCCAGCAGGGCGAGGTAGAAATTGACTTCCTGAGCCTCGGGCGCGCTTTCCAGCAGGGGCAGAAAGATGTCTTCCGCGTGTTTGAACTGGTTGTAGTCCACGAACAGCGTCCCGGCGCCCAGGGCGAAACTCAGCTCCTGAGGCCCCCTGCGGGTGAGGGCCAGGGCCCTGTCCGGACGCCCCAACTTGAGGTTGAGGTCCACCAGGCGCAGCCAGAGTTCCTGGCTGGATTCGCCCATGTCCAGCATGCGGGTGTAGGCGGCCTCGGCGGCACCGAAGTCGCGCTCCAGCTCGTAGATGTAGGCCAGCTCGGCCCAGGCCTCGATGAGACCGGAATCCAGGTCCAGGGCCCGGCGCAGCAGCTCGATGGCCGTGGCCCGGCGTCCCAGCCCGGCATTGGCCTTGGCGCGGAAATAGAGGATCACGGCGCTGAGGTCCTGCTCCGGGATCTCTTCGAGCAGTTCCAGGGCCTGGGTGTACTGCTCGCTGCGGATGAGGATGTCGGCCAGCTCCTGCCGGGTGAGGTGGTCCTCGGGGTTCTTGCTCAGGTAGGACTTGATGGTGGCGGCGGCCTGGTCCAGGTCCTTGTCCGCCAGAAAGAGCTGGGCCAGCATGAGCTCCAGCTCCTGACTGCGGGGGTGGTGCTGCAGCCCCTGCACGAGGACTTGGCGGGTGCGGTCCGCGTCGCCCTGGTGCCAGTAGAAATTGGCGGCCTCGATGTACACCGTGGGGGACCCGTTCATGCCGAGCAGGTTCTCCAGGGCGTATTCGCCCACCGTGCTGTTGTTCTGGCGTTTGGCGTCCTCCAACAACAGATAGTAGTAGGTGGAGGTAGCCTCGGTGCTCAGTTCCCAGTTGGCGGGGGACAAGCGGTCCTGCACGGTCTTGCTGCAGGCCGCGGCGAACAAAGCGACAGCCGACAGGATGACGAGGATGCGGGCGTGGCGGTACATGGCGGTCATGGTCGGGGCAGGTGGCTCCTGGGCTGTACGGCGATCATTGTCTGGCATGATACCCGCTTTTCCCACAACTGCAAAGTGGGGGAGGGGCTTGCCTTACCGTGGGGGCGATCAATGCTCCTCGCCGATCCAGTCCTCTGAAAAATCATCGATATTTTTCACAAGATGGCTGTGGATTTTCTGCAGCAACCTGGTTTCGAGCTGCCGGACCCGTTCGCGGGTGATGCCGTGGCGCTCGCCGATTTCACGCAGGGTCTCGGGCTGGTCCGAGAGCAGGCGCTTCTCCAGGATTTCCCGTTCCTTGTCGCTCAGCTCGGGCAGGATGGTCTCCAGGTTCTCCTGCAGGGCCTGGGAGATCTCGTTGCGGGCCAGGGTCTCCTCGATGCCGGGTTCCAGGGCCGGGAGCATGTCCAGGCGGGTGGTGGTGGAGTCGTCGCCCAGGGTCAGGTCCAGGGACATGTCGTTGGCGCCCATGCGCTGCTCCATCTCCATGACCTGGGCCTTGCTCACGTTGAGGTTCTGGGACAGGGTGGCGGCATCGGCGTCGTAGCCCAGGGACTGCAGGCGCTGGCGCTCCTTGTTCAGATTGTAGAAGAGCTTACGCTGGGCCTGGGTGGTGCCGATCTTCACCAGGCGCCAGTTGTCCATGATGAACTTCAGGATGTAGGCCTTGATCCAGAACGAGGCGTAGTAGGAGAACTTGATGCCCTTTTCCGGGTCGAACTTCTGCACCGCGCGCATCAGCCCCACGTTGCCTTCCTGGATCAGGTCCAGCACGTTCTGCATCCAGCGGCGCTGGAAATCCATGGCGATCTTGACCACCAGGCGCAGGTGCGAAGACACGAGCCGGAAGGCCGCGTCGTTGTCGTTGTCCTGCTGCACCCGCCGGGCCAGGGTGAACTCCTCGTCGGGCTCCAGCATGGGAAAGCGGCTGATTTCTCGCAGATAAAGCCGCAGGGGATCGCGGACCTGGGTGCCGCTCCCCCGGGCCGGAACAGGCAGGAACAACGGCTCGGCAGCGTCCGCACCAAGGCTGTCCGCCTCGTCGGGGTCGTCGAAGCCCAACCCGCTCCCGCTTTCGTCGCCATCTCCCCCGCTGGTGTCGTCCGTGTCGTCCGGATCGAGCAGGTCGTCGGCGTCGTCGTCTCCAGGGAGTTCCAACAGGTCGAGCTCGTCCGCAGCGGTGCCTGGCAGCACTTCCACATCCCGGGGAGCCTGCCGCGCGCCGCTGCCTTCCTCGGTGGGGGCTACGTTTCGGGGCGCAGTGTCGCGTCTTCTGGCCGCCATGCTGTCACTCACGCTTGCAATGCAGGTAAAATGTCAATGCTTTCACAGGATTCACGAGTAAAGAATCTACCCTACATTTTTTGTTTGTTCTTATCAATGAATTTCAGTACATCTCTTTCCGGCTTGTCC